>CATJZR010000045.1 GCA_949745625.1 uncultured Eubacteriales bacterium
AATAAAATAGTCGTCTGCCCCGAATGGATAGAGTACGAGCCGCAGCAGGGCGAGCGCGGGGTAAAGCTTGACAGCAATATGGCTTTCGGAACGGGCGAGCACGAGACCACCGCAATGTGCCTCAGACTTTTGCAGCACTATCTTACGCCTGCGTCGGTATGTATCGACGTCGGCTGCGGAAGCGGCATACTCGGCATATCGGCGATAAAGCTGGGCGCAAGCTACGCTTACCTTTCGGATATTGACGAAATCGCCGTAAAGAGCGCTACGCACAACAGCGAGATTAACGGCGTAAGCGACAGGGTCAAGGTGGTGCGCGCGGACCTTTTGAATAACGCCGACGTAAAGGGCGACGTAGTTATGGCTAACATAACCGCGGAAATATTGGTTCGTCTCGCGCCCGTAATAACGCAGTATCTGCACCGCTACGGCGTACTCATTTTAAGCGGGATAATAGAGAGCAGACTCAAAACTGTAATAGACGCGTTCACCGCGCAGCATTTAAAGCTTGAAAAGCGTCTGCATGAGGGCGAGTGGTACGCACTCTCGTTCAGGTTATGAGCGGGCGCAGAAGATTTTTTGCCGCGGTAAACGGCAGTGAAGCGGTGATTGACGGCGACGAGTTTGTTCATGCGGTAACCGTGCAGAGGGTTGATACCGGCAGCGAAATATGTATTCTCGACGGCAGCGGAAAGGAATATACCGCTATAGTCACCGGCGTCGGCAAAAGAAGCCTTACGGCGCACGTCACCGGATATGCTGAGGGAGACCGAGAGCCCCGTACACCCGTCTATCTTCTTATCGGCGCGCTGAAAGGCGACAAGACCGAGCTGGTAGTTCAGAAGGCGTGCGAGCTTGGCGCGGAAAAAATCGGCGTGTTTGCGTCGGAATACTGCTCGGCTTATTTTAACGAAAACAAGCTTGAAAGGCTTAAAAAGGTTTCGCGCGAGGCAGCTAAGCAGTGCATGCGTTCCCGCGCGCCCGAAGTGGAATATTTCAATACTCTGAAATCCGCGCTTTTATCTGCGGAAAAATATAAAAATAAACTGTTTGCGTGTGAATTTGCCGATGCTTCCGATGTCGGATTATCTTCGCTGGGCGGGGCTACGGCGATAGTCGTCGGCAGCGAGGGCGGGTTTTCCGAAAAGGAATTTGCGCTTTCAAAAGAGCTGGGTTTTTCCGCGGTGTACCTCGGCAGACGAATACTGCGCGCCGAAACCGCAGCAATCGCGCTTACGGCGATAGTCGCAAACGCCCTCGGTGAACTGAAATGAGGGCGGTGGTGTTCACGCTCGGGTGCAAGGTTAACGAGGCGGAGTCTGCGTCTATTATGGCTGCGCTTGAGGGTATGGGCTGGGAAACCGACGACAGACTTTCCTTTGCCGACGCGTACGTTTTAAATACCTGCGCTGTAACGCGCGAGGCGGAGAGAAAGAGCCGCCAGCTGATTGCAAGGGTAAAAAAATTCAATCCTGCGGCGGAGGTTTTCGTCTGCGGCTGCGCTTCGGAAAAGGATGCAAAAAGCTTTATTGCGCGTGGCGTTACGGCGGTTGCCGGCGCGCGCGAAAAGCAGAAGATAATCGACGCGTTCGCGGCGCGGTACGGGCTTAACGCTACGGCTTTGCCGTACCCCAAACAAACCAAGACACGCGCGTTTGTCAAAATTCAGGACGGGTGCAACAATTTCTGCTCATACTGCATAATTCCCTATCTGCGCGGCAGGGAGGTTTCCCGACCTAAGGATGATATTTTAAATGAGATAAACTCTACGGCGTGCCCCGAAATCGTGTTGAACGGAATTAATATTTCTTCGTACGACGGCGGGCTTGCAACGCTTATAGACGCCCTTTCCGGAGTGGATAAGCGTATAAGGCTGGGCTCGCTGGAATGTTCTGCGATAACCGACAGGCTGCTTGCCTCGCTTACTCGGCTTAAAGATTTCGCGCCGCAGTTCCATCTGTCGCTGCAAAGCGGAAGCAACGCCGTGCTCAGGGCAATGAACAGGCACTACACGCGCGAAGAGTATCTTGAAAAATGCGCCGAAATTTATAATTATTTTCCCGATGCGGCAATAACTACCGATATAATCGCGGGCTTTGCTACCGAGACGGATGAGGACTTCGAAAACAGTCTTTCGATAATAGACGAGGCGGGCTTTGCGCGCATACACGCGTTCGCTTTTTCCCCGCGCGAGGGAACGGCGGCGTTTAAACTTAAAGACCTCCCGCCAGAGGTCAAATCAAAGCGGCTGCACCGTCTGTTGAAGGCGGCGGACGCTTGTTCGGAAAAATTCAACTCGCGCTTTTTGGGCACGGAAAGGGAAATAATCGCGGAGGAAACCGTCGGGGATTATACGGCGGGATATACCGACAATTATATCCGCATCTACGTGCAAGGCAATCTCACCGCGGGCGAAAAGTACCGCGTTAAGCTTATAAAATTATTCAAGGACGGTGTTCTGGCAGTAAATGAAAGGTAAAAGCTCGCTTACCCGCGCAAGAATTATATACTTTTTCAAAGAAACCTTCCGCGCTCATTCCAAGGACGAATACAGCGAGTTCCTTACGCGCGGACTGGGCGACAATAAGCGCGGCATTGCGGGTACTTATCCGTGGCTGTACGTGCGCGTATTTTTCGCGCTGTTTATGCTTTTTACCGTCAACGTGGTAATACTCAGAATTACGGGCAACACGCTCTACGTGCCCACGGTCACGCTGCTCGGCGGAGTAACCTTTACAATTCCGTTTATGTTTCTGCTTACCGAGCTGTACCCCAAGCGCGATTTAAGCGTGGTAAAGCTGTTCGGTATTCTGGTTATAGGCGGCACGGCGGCATGCGCTCTCACGCAGCTCGGATACGGCGTAATCAGGCTTAACAACCCCTGGTATAACGCGATTATCTCGGGATTTGTCGAAGAGGTCAGCAAGGCTCTCGTCGCGGTCGCCGCGATAATGATAATGAAAAACAAAAACTCGTACGCCTGTTTTTTAATCGCTGCGGCGGTGGGCGCGGGTTTTTCGGTAATAGAGGATATGGGCTATCTTTTCTATTACTCGGATATGGTCGCAGCAAAGTACGGCGACATACGCGACACGGTGTATCTGTTCGTCGACCGCGGTTTTTCCGCGTTGTGCACGCACGTTCTCTGGACGGGTATAATAGGCTGGGCGTACGGCTTCGGCAAGGGGAAATACAAGCCGCTTTGCTTTGTTTTTTTAATCGGTTCTACGCTTGCGCACGCGTGCTGGAATTTGCCGCTCGAAGGCTGGATGCACTCTACGGCGGTCGCACTCTGTACGATAGTTACGGTCGTCTGCAACGTGGTGGCGGTGCGTAAATCGCTGTTCACCACTATGACTAACGAATATATCGAGCTTATGAACGACAACATCATAAGTGAGGCAAAGGCAATGGGCGAGCGCATGCGCTTTACCAACGCCGCCAACCTTACGTTTGCACTGATGTCCTCGTTTCTTGCGGTAATAGCACTTGCGCTTTGCTGTCTTCCGATAGGTATGGAGCGTATGCTTGTAACCTATTCCGACAAGGACGAATTTATCGCGGTAGTCGAGGACGGTTATAAACTGAACGCCGACTGGGACAGGGAATACGACCCTAACGGAAAAAACTTCGAAGAGCGGTATATCGACGACGGCGACGGCAAGCGCCTTTCGTACTGCGTGCAGGAGGTTGTGTTCGACGGCTACGACGGCACCTATTATTACGGCTACTATATCGGTGTGGACGGTGAAGCGGACGCAGCGGCGGACAGCATTTCGTTAGAGCTTGAAAGTCTGGCAAGCCGCATACCGTGCGTGGAATACGCTTTCGGCGACGAAACGGAGTGGGTGTTCGAGGTCAACGAAATCGACTATTCAAGCTATACCTACAACGAGGACGGAACGGTTTCGGCTGTAATCGACGCGGTTGCATTTGAGGGGTACGACCTTTTAATTGCGCTCGTAGCCTCGGCGGTCGGCGTTTCGGCTGCGTGCTTCGTAATACTTACGGCATTTTCAATTAAACTCAGGAGAGTAAGAGATGAAGGATAATAACTGTATATTCTGTAAAATAATCGCGGGCGAAATTCCCGCCGCTAAGGTCTACGAGGACGACAAAATGGTCGTGTTTAAAGACATAGAGCCTAAGGCAAAGGTGCATCTTTTAGCTGTGCCCAAATCGCATTTCAAGCTGCTTTCGGAGGCGGACGGCGAAATTATGAGCTATATGCTCGGTAAAATTCCGCAAATAGCCGCGCAAAACGGTTGCAACGGCGGTTACCGTCTGGTAATAAATCAGGGCGACGACGCAGGTCAGACTGTTTTCCACCTTCATATTCATATACTCGGCGGCGAGAAGCTGCCGCTCGAAATTATTTAACGGGCAGGCTATGATTTACGTACTTAAAAATAAATACGTCACGCTTTCGGTAAATTCTTTCGGGGCGGTAATGGATTCGTTCGTCTACCTCGGCGAAGAGAGACTCTGGCAGGGCGGCGAGGAGTGGAGCGGTCGCGACGTGACGGTTTTTCCTGTAATAGGACACGCAAACGACTATACGGTAGGCGGCGAAAGGTTTTCGCCGAAATCGCACGGAGTTGCGCGGTATTCGGAATTTGCGCTCGTCGATGCAACTCTGACCGAGCTCGTTTTAGAGCTGTCGTCCAATCCCGTAACTAAAAAGACTTACCCGTACGACTTTATTCTCAGGGTAAAATACGTTCTCAAAAAAAACAGCGTGAAGGTTACCTACGAGGTCAAATCGAAGGGAGGCGTTATACCTTTTTACGTCGGCGGGCATCCCGCAATCAAGGCGCCCGACGGCGAGGCTTTAATAGAATTCGAGAACGAGGAATCGCCCTTTCATTACCTCGCAGGCGTAAAGGAAGCGGTCTGTTTGCAGAAGATAAAAAAATTCGTAGCAAACAAGGATATGTTTAAAAAGTTTAAAACTGTACAGCTCGGCGGCCTTTCGGGCGGAGCAGTCCGCGCGCACACCTCCGACGGCTACGTTTATACTTATAAGTCGGACTGCCCTGTCTTAGCGCTATGGAGCAACGAGAACGGCGGCGACTATATCTGTGTGGAATGTCTTTGGGGAATAAACGATTGCCCGGACTTTCCCGAAGAGCTTGAAAAAAAGCCGTTCATAAATTTTGCCGACGAAAAGGGCAAAAGTTTTTCATACACACTAACGATAGAAAAAGAGTAGAAATGGATTTATTTGAAAGCGACTACATAGCCGTAACGGGCAAGATAACAGCAGCGGACCACATAATCGCAAATTACAGCGATTTCGGCTGGACGCTGACCGAGCGCAAGGACGACAAACTGTACTGCGACGTAACTCACATGTCCTTTACGCGCCCGCATTTTATCGAAAACAAGGACGAACTGCAGCTTATGCAGGTAAGGCTTGAAATAGCCTATAACGCCGCAGGCAAATATTCGCACAAAATGGTTTCCCGCGCGGTTGCGCTCGGTAACCTTGCGGGGCTTATAGCAATATTGCTTACGGTAGGCGGCGTGCTGCTTATGCTAAGCGAGGCGCTGCTGTCCTATATTTTCGGACCCGTGCTATGCGCTGTCGGCGTTGCCGAGGCGGTTGTGGGCGAGCTTATCGCATACCGCGTTTATAAAGCGGATAAAAAGAAATATTCCCTGCTTATAAAACAGGAATCGCAAAAAATAGAAAGCCTTTGCAAGCGGGCAAGAGAGCTGAGAGGTGTAAATGAATAAGCGTGTTTCTTCTACACGCTCGCCCGATAAAAGCGTGCTGAAAATCAGAACGGAAAAGAACGGAGCCTTTATCGGCACGCTGAAAGTGGCGACGGTAGCGTTTCTCGTATTGCTGCAAATGGGTATACAGATTTTTCTGTTTTCTATGTTTGCGTATCTGTCCTGGATATACTCGATTGTTGCTTTCGGGCTGAGTGTAATTTCGTGTATCTTCTTGATTTCCTCTAACAGAAGTCCCGCGTCAAAAACCGTGTGGACGTTTATAATACTGATATTTTTCAATGTCGGGTTTATTCTGTATATTCTCACGAACGACAAATTCTTTTTCCGCAAGCCCAGAAAGATGTTCAGGGAGGTTTTTGCCCGTTCGGAGCCGCAGCGCCTCGTCTACGCTCAGCCCGAAATTGCCGACGCAAGGGTGAGAGAGGACTGCGAATATCTCAGGCGCGTCGGCGGATTTACGCCGTTCACCGCGACCGACGTCGAATACTTTTCTTCGGGCGGTAAGCTGTTCGATGATATTTTGGCAAGCGTCGCGCGCGCTGAAAAGTTTATATTTATTGAATTTTTCATTATATCCGACGGCATATTGCTTGAAAGATTTATAAGTTTACTGACAGAAAGGGTCAGCGCGGGCGTTGACGTGCGTATAATCTACGACGATTTGGGCAGTCGCTCGTTTTCCCGCCGACAGAGGAAGCGTATTAAAAAAAGCGGAATAAAGCTTATGACATTCAATAAGCTTATTCCTGCAGTCAACTTCGTTTTGAATATCCGCGACCACCGAAAAATAGTGGTGGTGGATGGAAAAGTCGCCTACACGGGCGGCGCAAACATTGCCGACGAGTATACCAACGAAAGCCGTCATTACGGTTACTGGAAGGACGGCGGCGTGCGCGTGGAAGGTGCGGCGGCGGACGGGTTCACGCTTATGTTTTTGCGCCAGTGGGATTTTCTTACCCGCAAATTCGGAAACTACGGCGAATTTTTCAATAACTACGCAAACAAGGAAAACGCTTCGGTCTGCGTTCCGTTCTCTTGCGGGCTTGACAGGGACGTGTTTATCGGCAAAGAGCTGTATCTGAATGTTATTTCAAAGGCGCAGGGCAGGCTGTATATTATGACGCCTTATTTAGTGCCCGATGACGCTATCTTCAATATGCTTGCAAACAAGGCGCAGTCCGGTTGCGACGTGCGCATAGTGCTTCCCGAAATTCCCGATAAGCCTTACGTTTACGTCGTTTCGCTGGATTTCGCGGCGCGGCTTGCCGAAAAGGGTGTAAAAATTCTTTTAATGCGCGACAGCTTCGTGCACAGCAAGCTTATGCTAACCGACTACTGCGTCATTTCGGGCTCTATCAATATAGATTTACGCAGTTTTTATCAGCAGTTTGAAAGTGCGCTGTATACCAATGACCCTGCGGCAATGCGTGCGGCGGAGTGCGACTTCGAATTGACTTTTAAAGAGTGCGTGCCGCTTACAAAAAAGAAAAACAGCGCGAAAAACAGATTTCTCGCACTGCTGTTTAAGGTTGTTTCGCCGTTGATGTAGTCTATTCCTGCAAAATTTTACGCGCGGCGGCGCGTACCTTTTCGCGCAGGTCGGGCGGGTCGAGTACCTTTACCGTCCCTCCGTAGCTTAAAATCTGGTTAACAAGTCCGCCGTCGTCGGGCGCGGTTATGCGCGCTATAAACGCGTTGCCACGCGGCTCTATATTGTCCATACCCAGCCATTCTTCCGCGTCTGGAAGGGTGGCTTTTTCTATTTCGAGGGTGACGTCCACCATAGTAACGGAATTATAGTAGAAGTTAAGGTTTATCTCGTCGCGCGTAATTTCCTTTCGTACGAAAGTTTCGCCCGTAAAGCTCGCCCGTTTTATTCTGCCAATTTTAAAGGTGCGGAAAGTTTGTTTGCTATGGCAGAAGGAGTAAACGTACCACACGTTTTGCTTGTAAATGAGTACATACGGGTCGATTACTCGTTTCGAATGCTCGCCGCTGCGTGAAATGTAGTCTATAAGCAGGCTCTTTTTTTCGTTTACTGCCGTCTCGCAGACGCGCATTTTGTCGGAAAATTTTTTGCTGTCGCCCCAGGTTCCGCCGTCTACTATTATGTTTCCGCACACGTTCTGCTCGCGCTTGTCGCTTTTTTGCTGGTTTTGCAGCTTTTCAAGCGCAGAAAGCACGCTTTTATCGGACACCTGCGACGCCATTGCGCTTAGCGCGTTGACGGTTGCATTGTATTCTTCTCGCGTAAAGTACCAGGACGGCAGACGGAAGGTATCCGCAATCCAAATTCCGCCGTATCTTCCGCGCTGAACCTCTATGGGTATGCCGCATAGGTTAAGTTCGTTAACGTATCTGTACACGCTGCGCCGGGATATGTCGTGGCGGCTTGCTATCTCGTTTGCGCTCAGCTTGCGACGCGATAGCAGCAGCATTAAAATATCCGTCATAATCTGGTATTTCATAGTAATTTTTCCGCCCCCTGCCGAATAATATAAACTATAAAAATTTTATCATATCGGACGGTATCAGTCAAGGGGTAAAAAAATGACGTTTACGGCATACATTCAAAGGCAGAAAAGTTTAATAAGAAGCCGCCGCGAGGACGAGCAACCGCGCAGAGAGGAGCTTCACGACACCGACAGGCTAATGGGCGAGCTGTCGTCGCTTAAAGGACTGAACACCGAGGAAAGAACAATGTTTTCAAAGCTGTTTTCATAAAATAAATCCGCCGACTCCGTCGGCGGGTTTTTTATTTTATTATTGCGTTTACGGCTTCTTTCATTTTTTCAAGCGCGGCTTCGGCGTCGGGCTTGTGGTGCGCTTTTACGGAATAGTAAATTTTAAGCTTGGGCTCGGTGCCGGAGGGGCGCACGCAGATAAAGCTGCCGTTTTCCAGTTCGTAATAAACGCAGTTGGTTAAGGGCGAGCCTATTTCCGAGGTTGCGCCCGTCGCAACGTCTATTTTTACGTTTTTGGAATAGTCGCGCACGGCAACTACGTCGTAAATATCGAATTTCTTAACGGGATTGGTTTTAAGTCCATCAACGACGGCGTTCATTTCGCTCATTGCATTCAGACCTGAGAAGGGAATGGACACGTTGCAGTCCAAAACATAGCCGTAGGTATCGTAAATTTCCGTAAGCCGCTGGTAAACCGTCTTGTTGAGCGAGGCGTAGTAGCAGACCATTTCCGCGCAGAGCATAGAGGCGACTACGGCGTCCTTGTCGCGCGCGTGCGTGCCGCGCAGGTATCCGCAGCTTTCCTCGAAGCCGAACACGAACGTGTGCGAACGGTCGCGTTCCCAAAGCTTTATTTTTTCGCCTATGAACTTGAATCCGACGGGTACCTCGAAAAGCTCTACGCCGAACTGGCGGCACATAGCCTTAGCCATTCCCGTCGTCACGAACGATTTTACTACCGCCGCATTTTTGGGTAACGCGTCTTCGTCCTTAAGCCGAGTTAAAATGTAGTCGAGCAAGAGTATGCCAACCTGATTGCCCGAAAGCGCCTCGAACTCGCCCGCACTGTTTTTTACCGCAACGCCCAGTCTGTCGCTGTCCGGGTCGGTGCCAAAAACTACGGTCGCGCCGATTTTCTGCGCAAGTGCAATGCCCATGGAAAGGGTTTCCTTGTACTCGGGATTTGGCACCTCGACCGTCGAAAAATCGGTATCCTTTTGGGTTTGCGCCTCGACAACGGTTGCTTTAATTCCGATTTTTTTGAGTATCGTCGTAACCGGAATATAACCCGAACCGTGAACGGGGGTGTAGACGAGCTTTAAATCCTTGCCGCACGCTTTTACAGCGCGTTTGGAAAGGGCAAGCTTTTTCAGTTCTTTATAATATTTTTTATCTACGCTTGAGGGCACGCTGCGTATAAGCTTTTTACGCTGCGCGTCGGTGGGAACGGGAGTGCCGAGGTAATCTGTATGCTCCTGAATAAAGCCGACTACTGCTGCTGAATCCTCGGGCGACATCTGCGCGCCGTCCTCGCCGTATACCTTATAGCCGTTGTATTGCTTGGGATTGTGCGAGGCGGTTATCATAATTCCCGCCACTGCGTTAAGCCGCCTTACGGCAAACGAAAGCATAGGCACGGGGTGTACCTCGTCGAAGAGGTAAACCTTTATGCCGTTGGCTGCAAGCACTTCAGCGGCAGACGCGGCAAATTCGTCGCTTTTCAGTCGTGTATCGTAGGAAATAACCACGCCGCGCGCGCAGGCGGCTTCGCCCGTCGATTTTATAAATTCCGCAAGTCCCGCGGTCGCGCGCCTTACGGTGTATACGTTCATCATGTTTGTGCCGTATCCGATTATTCCGCGCATACCCGCGGTGCCGAATTCCAGCTCGGCGCCGAAGCGGTATTCTATTTCTTTCTTATTATCTTTAATGCTTTCAAGCTCCGCTTTGGCCTCGCCCGAAAGTCGGTTGTCGTTCAACCAGCAATTATAATTATCTGAAAAATTCATTATTAAAACTCCGAATTTTGTGTCGTTACAATATTATATAAAAATAATACCCTTGATATTATATAAAAAAAACTTTCCGTTGTAAAGTACGGAAAGTTGATTTTCAGCTTTTTTTTCATTTTTCTTTAAAAATTATCATTCGCCCTTGAAAAATTCTTCGCGGGTGATAACTTCTTCTTTTTCCGGCTTTATAATCGTGTGCTTGTCAAGGAAGTATTTAAGTTCTTCCCTGTCGTAATAATTTACAAGCTGGAAGCAGTTTAACAGCACATAGCTTGCCGGTACGGTAATCAGTGCGCCCACGCCAAAAGTAAATATTACGGCGCATACGTTTACTGCAAAGATAATAAGCGAAAGCACTATAAAGTTGGAAAGCACGTTAAAGGTCTGCTTGTTTTTACGGTTGAAGGTGTAAATAAAAGCTTCAAGCGGTTTTTTCTTCCCGCGGATAAGTGCAGGCAGCCAGTCGGACGCAAAGGTCAGCTTTACCGTCAGCGCGAAAACAATCGCGGTCGCAAACAGGAATACCTGTATTAAAAACGGCGCGAAAACCAGCACCTTGAATACCAGCAGATACATCAGTGCAATACATACGACATCGTAAAGAAAGGATAAAGGAACGTACATCACCGAATACAGCGACGCGTCCTTTAAGTTTCTTATAAGCGTAAGGAAGAAGGGCGACTGCGCACGCAAAGCCATTTTGTCGTTAATCAGCGCGGCTGCGGCGTAGTTCCCAAGACTGGAAAAGAACATGTTTATCAGCCTTATGAATAACAGTCCGACAATACCGAGCGCAATGACGGTGGTGTTGTGCTCAATCAGAACGCTTATCGAATTTAACGCGCTTTCAATCTTTTCACGGATATTTACTAGCCCCTCGGTGTTGCCCTCGATAAGGTTTTCGAAAAATGTTTTTACGCTTTCTATAAGGCTTTGAAATTCGGGTAGTCCCGTCATCGCCTTCCAGAACGGATAGAGTATCGCAACCGAGAGTCCCGCGGTAATCAACGCAATAACGAGCTTGTATACAAGCTGTTTATACGTTACCGAGAAGTTGTCTATTAGAATTTGTAAGGTGTGTCTGAATTTCATAATGAATTTACCCTGACCGTTTTATAAGTGATTTTGCCGTCGTTTACTATTAAATAAAGATAACTTTTGTCCGCATATCGGGACAGGCTGCCCGGATTTAAAAGTGTCACGCCGTCTATTACGCTTTCGCGCGCTTCGTGCGTGTGTCCGTAGAGTGCGACCTGACAACCAAGCTCTTTGGCTCTTTTGGCAAGTCGGGCAAGCGTAGTCTTTACCGAATACAAATGACCGTGGCAGGCGAAAATTTTTATTCCCTCTGTTTCCAGAACGCTTTCCTTTTCACCCGCGCCGAATATATCGCAGTTGCCGTTTATAACCTCGGTTTTATCGGGGTGTTTGGCGTAAATATACCGCCCGTCGGAAGAGGTGTCGCCGAGGTGAATTATTACGTCGCTTTCCGCAAAAATTCCTTCAAGCGCGTCGAGCGCCTGCCTGTTTCCGTGCGAATCGGAAACTACCGTAATCTTTTTCATAATTTGCTTTTTAAATCGTTAAGCGCGCGGAAGCGGTGGGATACCGCGTTTTTTTCTTCCGCGCTCGCTATGCCGAAGCTTTTTTCAAGGTCGTCCGAATAAAATATTGGGTCGTAGCCAAAGCCGTTCTCGCCGACCTCGCCGTAAAGAATACGTCCCTCGCACGCGCCCTCGCCGTAAACCGTTTTACCGTCGGGGAAGCAGAGGCATACCGCACTTTTAAAACGCGCCGTGCGCGTTTTTTCGTTTTCAAGCTTTTTGAGAAGCAACAGCCTGTTCTCTCTGTCGCCGCCGCCCGAAAACCGCGCCGAGTAA
Organism: uncultured Eubacteriales bacterium; assembly: GCA_949745625.1. GTDB lineage: Bacteria > Bacillota > Clostridia > Christensenellales > Borkfalkiaceae > Coproplasma. The sequence continues at coordinate 12,100 of CATJZR010000045.1, forward strand.
ATGCCGGGTGCGCCGCCGAGCGCGTCCACACAAAGCCCCGAATCGTCTGCAAGCGCCGGCATCGAAAACTCGTTTGAGATGCGCTTTGCTTTGATAAAAGCGTTTTCCTTAAAGGTTGAACCGTTTTCGTCTATTTCGCCGTTAAAACCGAGCTCACGCATAGAAACGAAATCGTAATCGGTCAAAATTTCGGATATTTCTTTAAGCTTGTGCGCGTTGCCGCTTGCAACCGCTATTCTCATTTTTTTCATAAACGCGAATTTATTATATTATAAGAAAAAGAAAAAGTAAAGTAAAAGAGGTTTACCATTTTAAATTGTGCAGCTGTCCCTCGGTTTTAAAGCCCGCGAAGCCTTGCTGCCGCAAACCCTCGTATACCGCTATTGCAACAGAGTTGGATAAATTCAGGCTGCGCGTTTCGCCTATCATGGGTATGCGCAGGCAGCGCTCTTTATTATCGACGAGCAGCTCTTCGGGTAAACCCTTCGTTTCTTTGCCGAACACCAGAAAATCGCCTTCTTTGAATGCGGCGTCGCTATGGCGGGTAAGCCCCTTGGTCGTAAAGTACCAGAAGCGGGCGCCGGGGTATTTTTCTTTCAGCTCGTCGAAGCCGTCGTAATAGAAAATTTGCACCTCGTCCCAGTAGTCCAGCCCTGCGCGCTTTAAATATCTGTCGCTGATTTCAAAGCCGAGCGGCTTAACGAGGTGCAGACGGCAGCCCGTCGCGTGACAGGTGCGTACTATGTTGCCCGTATTCTGCGGAATTTCGGGCTCAACCAAAACAATATTAAACATAAATATATTCTAAAATAAATTAAGTATATTTGCAAACGATTTATTTGACAGCATATTAAAAAGTTGTTAAAATTTAACTGATAAATTCTTCGTGGAGAAATATATGCAAAATTACCTGCTTGCATTGTCGGCAGGAGACATTCTCACAGTTTTCAACAGTCTGTTTTTTGTGTTGGGCGGCGTCACCGTGTTTATGATAGGAATGAACATGATGGGTCACAACATAGAAAAGGCGGCGGGCAAGTCCATAAGGAGGCTTATGGGCAAGGCGACGGTAAACCGCTTTGCCGGCGTGGGAACGGGTGCGGCTGTTACGGCGCTTGTAAACAGCTCGTCGGCGACTACTGTTATGATAGTCGGCTTCGTTAACGTCGGGCTGATGACGCTTACGCAGGCGGCGTCGGTGATAATGGGGGCTAACATAGGAACGACGGTTTCGGCGTTTATAATGGCACTTTCCACCGCAGACGGCGCGCAGCTTTCGATAGCGGGACTGTTCGCTTTGGTTTCTTTCGTCGGGCTTATACTTACGACGGCCTGCAAAAGCGAAAAAGCGAAGCAGCTCGGCTGCATTTTAGAGGGAGTCGGGCTGATTTTTATAGGACTTAACGTAATGTCACGCGCGGTCGGCGACCTCGTCGATTCCGAGAATATAGGCGGGGCGATAGAAAATCTTTTCAAAAGCCTCGGCAACGGAAGGGGGACGCTTACCTGGGAAGTAATAGTTTTGTTTATTCTCGGCGCGCTGTTAACCGCGGTTATGCAGTCCTCGGGCGCGCTTACGGCGATTGTAATTTCGCTTGCAAGCTCGGGACTTATTTCTCTGCAAATGGCAATGTGTATAATTCTTGGCACAAACGTGGGTACTTGCTTCACATCGGTGCTGTCGTCTATGGGCGCAAGCGCTAACGCAAAGCGCGCCGCAGCCATTCACCTGCTGTTCAACGTGACGGGTTCGGTTGCGTTTATGTTTCCGGTGGCGTTTGCAGGCAAATATATAGCAAAATTTTTCGACGGCTTCATTGCCGATACGGAGTGGCAGATTGCGCTCTTTCACATGGTGTTCAACCTTATAACCACCGCGCTGCTTTTGCCGTTTATAAAATATCTCGTCAAGCTTTCTTGTCTTATAGTGCGCGACAAGCCCTGCGCATGCGACGTGGGAACAGAATATCTCGACCCCCGACTTCTCAAAGCGCCCGCAATAGCGGTTGCGCAGGTCAGAAAACAGCTCGTCAAAATGGGCGAGGAAGCATTTTCCAACTATAAGCTTTCTCTGGATATGTTGCTATCGGGCGACACCTCAAAAAAAACCGAGTTCGAGCGTACCGAGCAAGGACTGGACGCGCTCAATAAAAGGATAGTTAACTATTTGATTCAGCTTTCGTTGCAGGAGGTTTCCGAAAGCGACGAAAAGAAGATAAGCTCGTTTTTCCGCGTTTCGTCGGATTTGGAGAGGATAGGCGACTACGCCGAAAACATAATGGAATACGCGCAGAAAGCGGAGGAGCTGAAACTCGCTTTTTCCGAGCATGCCAGGGCGGAAATCCTTGAAATGGATTTGCACATAACCAATCTCTTCGGTCACGTAAACAACGTGTTCAGGTACAGCGATTTAAGCAGTATGCCGCAGGTCGAGGAGGAGGAAAACGAAACCGACCGTATGAACAGGGTAATGCAGCGCTCGCATTTAAGGCGAATGAACGAGGGTGCGTGCTCGCCCGAAACGGGCGCCATATTTTTACAGCTTGCCGTAAACATGGAAAGAATAGGCGACCACATGCACAATATTGCCAATTCGGTGTTAAGCTACGGACATAGTGCGGTATCGGTAAAACAAGAAAAATAATTTGAATAATTAACGGGGCAAGCAAGCCCGCGTGTTTGCGCAAATCTGCGCTTCGGCGGGGTAGATGCCCGTAATTATATAATAAGATAGCCCTAAGTATTACGGGCAGAGGGGTAGAACCCTTCGAAATCGCGCCGAATTATCGCCGCGCACGGCGGTTATTTGCGTGAAGGAGGCAATTATGAAAAGAACATATATTAAAAATCTGACCGAGGGTCAGTGCTGCGTAAAGGGATATGTCGAAACTATCCGTGATAAGAAGATAATGTTTCTCGTCATTCGCGACGTTACCGGCGCGGTGCAGGTAACTATCGTAAAGGACGAGTGTCCCGAGGTGTACGAGGAAGCCAAAAAGCTTACCCCGCATAGCTTCGTTTCTATCGAGGGCAGGTGCGTGTTCTCGGAATACGTCAGAAACGGCGGCAAAGAAATATATCCGGACAAGCTTGAAATTATGAGCGTGGCGGACGTGTTGCCCATTGCACCGGATTCCGGTCCCGATCTTCGTATGGACTACCGCTGGATTGACCTGCGCGACGAAAAAAAGGTATTGATGTTTAAAATTCAGTCTGCGTTTGAAAAGTACGCGGTCGAGTTTTTCGACAAAGAGGGCTTTATAGAAATTCACACGCCCAAAATAACCACGATTTCGTCCGAAGGCGGAAGCGAGGTTTTCGAAATGAAGTACTTTGACAAGAAGGCGTATCTTACGCAAAGTCCGCAGCTCTATAAGCAGATGTCTATGATGGCGGGCTTCGACAAGACCTACGAGATTGGAGAGCTGTTCCGTTCCAACCCCAGCTTTACAAACCGCCACGCAACCGAATTTACCTGCATAGACGTTGAAATTTCGTTTATCGATTCCCACCACGAGGTTATGGACGTCGAGGAAGCGATGTTCAAGTATATAATGAAAGGAATGAACGAGCAGTACGGCGAGGAGTACAAGCGGATTTTCGGCAAGGATATGATAGAGATTAACTACGATATTCCCAGAATTCCCCTGCACGAAGCTTATAAAATTTTAAAGGAAGAAATGAATTACGAGGTTCCCCGCGCGTTGAAGGGCGACCTTGACCCCGACGGGGAAAAGCTTATCTGTGAGTACGTAAAAAAGAAATACGGCAGCGACTTTGTGTTTATAACCGATTTCCCCGCAAAGGCGCGCGCGTTCTACACTATGCGCAAAGAGGACGACCCCGAGCTTTCAAAAAGCTACGATTTGCTTTTCAAGGGGCTTGAAATTACAAGCGGCGCCCAGCGCGAGCACCGTTACGAGCAGCTTAAAAACAACATTATAGAAAACGGGATAAATCCCGAGGATATGAAAGTGTATCTCGATTTCTTCCGTTACGGCGCTCCTACGCACGGTGGCTTCGGGCTCGGCATTGCAAGAACTCTTGCAAAGCTGTTCGATTTGCCCAACGTGCGCGACGTAATATTCATATTCCGCGGTCCCAATCGTTTGACTCCGTAAAAATAAACGCTATCCACCCGCACCGCGGGTGGATTATTAACGACAGGTAATTATGAAACCCGAATTAGAAAATCTTATTAAAAAAATGAGTATCGAGGATAAGGCACGTCAGCTTACGCAGATAAACGCCGACTTTATCAAGACGGATATGTCCGTCGCCGATACGGGTGTGAGCGGAATAACCCTGACGCAGGCGGACGTTTACGGCTGCGGTTCGGTGCTCAATTTCGGCGACGCGCGCGACGCGGCGTATATAAGAAACCGATACCTTGAAAAATCGGAAACCTCAATTCCGCTCGTCATGATGCAGGATGTCATTCACGGCTACCGCACGATTTTTCCCATACCTCTTGCAATAGGCTGCTCGTTCGATGCCGCTTTGGCGGAGGAATGTGCGGAAATGTCTGCAAAGGAAGCTTCGCTCAACGGAGTGGACGTAACATTTTCGCCTATGGTCAACCTCGTGCGCGACGCGCGCTGGGGCAGGGTGATGGAAACCTACGGCGAGGACCCGTGGCTTAACGGCGTTTTCGGCAGGGCTACAATCCGCGGCTACCGTGCGGGCGGGCTTGCAAGCTGCGTAAAGCACTACGCCGCTTACGGTGCGGCGGAGGCGGGCAGGGAATACAACACCACCGACGTAAGCGAGCGCAATCTGCGAGAGTACTATCTGCCCGCGTTTTACGAGTGTCTTAAAGAGCAGCCCGAGCTGGTCATGACCTCGTTCAACCTTTTGAACGGAGTGCCCGTCAATGCGGACGCGCACCTGCTTTTGGATATTCTGCGCGGCGAGTGGGGCTATGACGGCGTAATCGTAAGCGACTACGGCGCGGTGCGCGAAATGATTGAGCATAGCTATTGCGAGGACGAAAAAGCGTGCGCCCGCGTTGCGGCAAACAACACGCTTGACCTTGAAATGATGTCCTCGACCTACATCAACAATCTGCCCCTACTTGTAAAAGAGGGGGCGGTGGATATGTCCGTCGTCGACGGAATGGTGCGCCGCGTGTTAGAGCTTAAAGAAAAGCTCAACCTGTTTGAAAACCCTATGGGAAGAACGGACGCGGAAGCGGCGGATAAGGTCTGCCTTTGCCCCGAGCATAGGGAAATTGCCAGACGCGCGGCGGAAAAAAGCTTTGTTTTGCTTGAAAACGACGGGGTTTTGCCCCTTTCGCGCAGTG
>CATJZR010000046.1 GCA_949745625.1 uncultured Eubacteriales bacterium
CAAGACGGACGGCGGCAAGGTGCAGGCGGTGCGCGATATAAGCTTCGACCTTTACAAGGGCGAAACGCTTGCAATCGTCGGCGAAAGCGGTTCGGGCAAGTCTGTTACAAACCGCGCCATAATGGGCATACTCGCGGGCAACGCCATAAAGGACGGCGGCGAGATTATCTACGACGGACAGGACCTTATGAAAATCCCCGAAGAGCAGTTCCATAAGCTCAGGGGCGACAAAATCTCTATGATTTTCCAGGACCCCATGTCCAGTCTTAACCCCATTATGCGCGTCGGCAAGCAGATGACCGAGGCAATGCTTATCAAGGGCAAGATAAACCAGCGTGAAAGCCGCAAGGATTTCAACACGCTTATGGCGCGCCTTAACAAGGCGATGGACGAGGCTCGCGGCGCGGACGATAAGGAAATTTGTGCCGAGAACAAACTGAAGTGCAAGAATTTCGACAAATTCGAATACAAGCATTTAGAGCTTGAAAACGCATATAACAAGGCTCACGACGCGGCGGTTGAAACCGTTGCCGAAATCGACGACGTGCTTTTCAGGATAGAGCGCGGCGCGTTCAAGGACGTGCGCGGCGACATATCCGAAATATGCAAGGTCGGCGTTTCGGCGGTTTCCGAATACGTCGTCAAGGACCGCGCCGAAGAGCTTAAAGGGCTGCTTGCCGAAATCAAGCAGGCGGTTAAAATCCCTTTGACCAAGCAGGCGGTGAATTTTGCGCGCAGGTTTTTAAACCGCGGCGAAAGCGCTCAGACCGCAGGCAGCGAGAACTGGGAAGAGATAAGCGAAAAGCTTAAAACCGTAAAGGTCATACTTTCGGACGCGGCTGCGCTTACGATGCCCAACTTCTTCGCTATGGGCTATTATCTGACGTTTTCCGAGCAGCCGCTTCCTTCAATGGAAGTTGCCGAGCTGAACAAATTTTTGAGAAAGTATCTCGATGACAATTTCATGCTCGACTTTATTGCGCTTGCAAAGCAGGGCGTGCTGTATTCCAACGCGCGTTCGGTCGAGAACAAGCGTGCGGCGTTGCAGGTAATCGAGAACAACCTCGGTGTGTTCGGGGCTGAAAACCTTGACAAAAAGCAGGTAATTGCGTCGGCAAAGACCGTCGTCGCGGCGGTCGAAGGCGCGATTGACAACCTTGAAATTATAAAGGACAACGTGCTTTATACGTTCCGTTCAAGCCTTAAGGCGGCGGTAAACCTCTATTTCGACGGCATTAAGCGCAACGCTGCCGAGGAAAAGAGATTTGCAAAACAGACCGCAAAGGCGGAGCGGATTTCATCGCGAGGCAAGACTTTGAACTACAAGGTCGCGGATAAAAACCTCGTCGACCTCGAGCTTGCGAAAAGCGAAATTTTAGCGTGCATAACGAGAGTTTCGGACGATATAAAGTCGCACGTGGACAAAAACGATACGATTGACTTCGACGCGCGCGTGGTGGATATTATCGACTACCTTAAAGCCAAGGCTTCGGGCGTGGTGCATAAGGTAACGCGCCGTATGGCAAAGACTCAGGCGTTAAAGCTTTTGGACGAGGTCGGTATTCCCGAAGCGAGGAAGAGATACCGCCAGTACCCGTTCGAGTTTTCGGGCGGTATGCGCCAGCGTATAGTTATCGCAATCGCGCTGTCGGCAAACCCCGATATACTTATCTGCGACGAGCCGACTACCGCGCTTGACGTGACTATTCAGTCGCAGATACTCGAGCTTATCAACAGGGTAAAGGTGGAAAGACAGCTTTCCGTAATTTTTATAACCCACGACCTGGGCGTCGTTGCGAATATGGCGGACAGGGTTGCGGTTATGTACGCGGGCAAGATTGTCGAGATAGGTACGGCGGACGATATTTTCTACTCCCCCGCACACCCCTATACCTGGGCGTTGCTCGCTTCCATGCCGGACCTTGAAACCAAAGAAAAGCTTGAAGCTATCCCCGGCACTCCGCCCAACATGATTTATCCGCCCAAAGGCGACGCTTTCGCGGCGAGAAACAAGTACGCGCTTGAAATCGACTACGAGCAACAGCCGCCTATGTTTAAAATTTCGGATACTCATTTTGCTGCGACCTGGTTGCTTCACCCCGATGCGCCCAAGGTAGAACCGCCCAAAGCGGTTACCGACAGAATCGCGCGTATGAAGGGGCTGCGCGCATCGGAAGAAAAGGCGGATGAAATAACGGAAAAACCCAAGGCGAAGAAGACGCCCGCAAAGGGCGTGGAAAAGCCCGCGGTCAAAAAAGCCGCGGTCAAAAAGACTGCGGAAAAGCCCGCGGCGAAAAAAGCTACGGTCAAAAAGACTGCGGATAAACCCGCGCCCAAAAAGACCGTAAAGAGAGGTGACGGCAATGGAAAACAATGACGACGTTTTATTGAAGGTCGAAAATCTCTGTCAGTATTTCAAAATGGGTCCCGCAACGGAATTGAAGGCTGTCGATAACGTCAGCTTCGAGGTGCACCGCGGCGAGGTGTTCGGTCTGGTCGGTGAAAGCGGCTGCGGCAAGACCACCACGGGACGCTCGATAATCAAGCTTTACGATATTACCTCCGGCAACGTGTTTTTCGAGGGGCAGAGAATTTGCGCGGGCACCCGCTCATACAGGGACGCTGTGCGCGCCGCAAAAGCCGAATACAAGGCTGAAACGGGCGAGGTTAAAAAGCTGATAAAGCAGGATAAGGCTAACGGCGCGACGGAGGTCAGGGCGGAATATTCCGAACGGCTTGCCGCCGCCGAGAGCAAGTTGCACGCCGTAATAACCGAGCAGACTGCGAACATAAAAAGCGCCAAGTTCGACGATAAAAACTGCAATAAGCAGTATGCCGAGGTGCAGATGAACAAGGTGCGCGAGGAGTACGCGCCCAAGTTAGAAGCGCTGAACCCCGAGTCTGAGGAATATAAACAGCTTGAAAGGGAATTTAAAAAAGAACTGCGTTTTGCGAAGAAAGACAGAATTATGAACAAAATGCAGATGATATTTCAGGACCCGATAGCTTCGCTCGACCCGCGTATGACTGTACGCGACATAATCGCCGAGGGGCTTATTATACGCGGAGTGCACGACAAGAAATATATCGACGAGCAGGTGTATAAGATGCTCGACCTCGTCGGACTGGTGCCCGAGCACGCCAACCGCTACCCGCACGAGTTTTCGGGCGGACAGCGTCAGCGTATCGGCATTGCACGCGCAATAATTCTGCGCCCCGACCTTATAATCGCGGACGAACCCATATCCGCGCTCGACGTTTCCATTCAGGCTCAGGTTATTAACCTTCTGAACGATTTGAGAAATTCGCTCGGTCTTACGATTATGTTTATCGCGCACGACCTGTCCGTCGTAAAATATTTTTCGGACAAAATCGGCGTTATGTACTTCGGTAAAATGGTCGAGCTTGCGACCTCGGACGAGTTGTTCGCTCACCCGCTTCACCCGTATACCAAGTCGCTTCTGTCGGCAATTCCCGTGCCCGACCCCGACTACGAAAAGAACAGAAAGCGTATCGTCTATAACCCCATGGCGGAGCACGACTATTCAGTCGACAAGCCCGTAATGCGCGATATAGGCAACGGACACCTCGTTTACTGTAACGAGGCGGAATTCGAAAAATATAAAGCGGAAATCACGGCGTGACAGCCTATGAAAGATTTTTTTAAAAGGGCTTTGCCCTATATAATCACCGCGGCGGTAGGACTGGTAATTTTCATTACGATTATCTGCGCCAAAAAGGTGTGGGAGGGGAACGCGCAGCAGGTAATGGCTACGCTGTCGGACGCGTGCTTCGTTCCCGGGGTGCTGCTTGCGGGCGCGGGGCTGATAGTCTTCGCCAGCAACGGCGGCGCGTTCGATATGCTTTCTTACGCCGTAATAAGGTTTTTCGACCTGTTCAAAAAAGATTGCAGAAACAACAAGTATAAGGACTATTACGAGTACCGTCAGGCGAAAAAAGAGAAAAAACGCGGCATGGCGTTCATGCTCATCGTGGGCGCCGTGTTTATCGCGTTCGCGGCGATATTTCTAATCGTATATTACCAAATTGTGCCCGATTAACGGGCATAATTTGTGTTTATATAAAAAAGGGAGGATTGATATGTTAAAATTCAAAGACGGGTTTTACGCCGACGTAAGGGTGGAAACCGTGTTCACGACGAGTATAAAATACCGCGACGGCGCTTTGG
>CATJZR010000047.1 GCA_949745625.1 uncultured Eubacteriales bacterium
CTCAGGTCCCCTCATTCGAAGAGCTTAAAAAAATAGACGAAATAAAAAGCTTTATCGAGGGCAACCAAGGGTCGGCAATATCGCTGCGCAACGAATGCGTTGCCGAAATTTATCACAACGTAACCTATCCCAAGGAAATGGGCGTTATAACCTGCTGTCAGAAGGTGTACGACGGCGATAAAACGGTCGGGTGGATATTTACAGACATACTGCCGTCAAACCTGTACAACACGATAGTTTCGGGAGGACAGTTCGAAAACGCGATTGCGTTTATAGAGGCGGACGGAATTTTCTTCGAGTACGGCGGCAACGAAAGCTATGCCGAGCTGCTTCAAGGCAAAACGCGCGGCTACTTCCGCTATTCAGCAACGGCGGACGACGGACTGTTCACCGTCACCGTATTCGACGGCACCGGCGATTACTCCGCAAGGGCAGCCGTAATATCTTCGGCTATGATTGCCGCCTCGCTTATATTGCTTACGGGCGTTCATTTCGTAGCAAAGTACATTGCCCAAAACGTAACCTACAGGCTTGAAAAGATTTCGGCAAAAATGAATTCGCAAAAGCTTCCGTAATAAAACAAAACCGCGGCTGTCGCCGCGGTTTTTATTGTTTTTTAACTTTAATGCGCACCTTAGTCCCGTGACCCTTGCGCGAAGTTACCGAAAGACCGTAACCCTCGCCGTATTGCAGACGGATACGCTCGTTTACGTTTTTAAGCCCGTAGCCGCCCTCCTTATTCGGTCTGCCCGTCAAAAGTCCTTCTGGCACGTCGAAGCCAGCTCCGTCGTCCTCTACCTCGAAAATAATATCGCCGCCCTCGGCAAATGACCTTATATAGAGATTGCCGTGCTTTTCCGCAAACGCGTATTTTAAGCTGTTTTCTATGACGGGCTGCAAAATGAGCTTCAAGGTTAAAAGGTCTTTAACGTCTTCGTCTATTTCCGTATGCACCGTCACCCTGTCAGGAAAACGTATTTTGTCTATTTCGAGATAGCTGAGCACCATTCCCACCTCGTCCGCTACGGTCACGAACTTGTCCCCGCCGTGCAGAAACAGACGGAAAAATTTTGCAAGATTCATGACCAGCCTGTCGATTTCGGGCTGTTTTTTTATGCGCGCCATCCAAGAAATAGCGTCGAGAGTGTTATAAAGAAAATGCGGATTAATCTGCATTTGCAGGCTTTCAAGCTCTAACCTTCTTTGCCTGCTCATATCTTCTTTATTCTTTTCCACAAGCTCGAAAATTCTGTCCATCATTGCGTCGTAGTTGCGTTCGAGCTGAACGAGCTCGTCCCCGTCGGGCAGCACCGAAACGTGCGCGCCCGTCGGCTCTGCGGTGGCGTTTATGCTTTCGCTCAGCCTGCGAATGGGCTTGGATATTCTGTGCGCGCGCCAGACCGCGAAAAACGCGCCCGCCGCAAGCACGCCTACTGAAACGCCGAGCACTATGTTGAACGTCAAATCCATTCCGCCGAAATAGTAGTCGTAATCGAAAACGCTGACGAGGTTGCAGTCGAACCCGTAGCGCGAATTGAGAAGCTGAGGCTTGCCCGTAACTATTATACTAAGCTTGCCGTCCAGCACCTCGTACTTGTATTCAGGCGAGTCGGACGGATTGTAAACGTCGCTGTAAACGATATACTTACCGACGAGCCCGCTGTCCACGTGGGAAATTATATACCCGTCGGAAAGCATTATGAAAGAGTACCCCTCTTCCCCGCCTGCGGGATTGCATGTTCCGCTTATCGCGCTTTCCTTGAAGTAAAACAGCATCACGCCGTTGAACTGAGATACGCCGCTTGCCGACATTATGCCCATAATTACGCAGCCGCGCGAAACGCCGACCAGCAGCATTTCGTTTTGACGGCTGAACAGAATTTCATACTCGCTTTCGTAGGGCGGAACGCTGCCGTTGATAGAAAAACGGTCTTCGCCGATAACGAACACGACGTCGTTGAAATATTCTTCGTCGACGCCTATTCTGTCCGCAAGCGCAGCGAAGCGTTCTCTGCGCCGAGACATATCCAGCGTTTCGTCAGCGACGGCGTTGAGATAACCGACGTTTGCGCTACTCATTATTCTGCCGTAAAGATACGCGCCCTCGTTTATGACGCCGGTCACGCCCGCGTCAAGCTCTTGCTGGGCGGCATAGGAATTGCTGCGGATATAGTCCTTCATAGACAGCCGAAAGCTCAGCTCGAAAACGCCAATCAGCGCCAGAAACACGACGGCGAGAACGGCTACGTACGACAGTATGAATTTGCCCGATATCCTTTTAAGCTTCATTGACCTCTTCTTTCCGCGTATTCGCTGGGAGTACAGCCGTAATACTCTTTAAAAATCTGACCGAAATATCTTACGTCGCCGTAACCGACGGCGTAGGCAATTTCACTTATACGCATTTCACCCTTGATAAGATATTCCTGCGCCTTTAACATACGGTAGTCGGTAAGGCACTCGTTAAAGGTTTTGCCTACCTGACTTTTAAATTCGTGCATCAGGTGGCTTTCCGAAGAATACAGCGCGTCCGCAACGGTCTTTATGGAAATTTTTTTACAGTAGTCGCGTTCGATTATACCAAGCGCATCGAGTATGATTTTTTTATAACGGCCGCTGCCATTTTCGGTAACGACCGCGTTAATTGCCGTAAACAGCGTGTTTTCGCTTAGAGCGCGCGCCTTGGCGAACGCGGCTTGCAGGTCGCCGTCAAACGCGGCAACCGCAACGGTAAACCGCGCGTCGGATTTTTTTAGATTGCCGTCAAGCAGCTTAGTAAGCGCAGCCCTTGCCGCTTCCTCGTCTGAGGAGCAGACGGCGACAGCGTAGCCCGAAAACACCTCGCTTATACAGCCCAACGCGGCGTCAACCGCACCTATAAAGGTTTTTATATCGGGGCTTTCGGAACGGACATATATTACGGTTCCCGCCGCAGGCGGGCACTCGCCGAGCAGCGCAAGCTGTTCGGCGGCCGAAGCGAAATTTTCAGGGTCTGTCAACAGCGTTTGAAAATGCTGACGCCTTACCGCGGGCAAATTGCTTTTTATCTGACCGAGTATCTTACTGTCGCGGCGGCGCGCTTCGAGCGCGGCAAGCACTTCCTTAACCTTTGCGATTAAATCGTTACTGTCGATAGGCTTCAACAAAAACCCCGCGAC
>CATJZR010000048.1 GCA_949745625.1 uncultured Eubacteriales bacterium
AAGACTGCCATAATTTTCTCCTATCGCACTTTAAATTATTTTTTCTGCTATTCTGAGTTTTGCGCATTTCGACCGCGAATTTACCGCCGTTTCCGCTACGCATGCCGTAATCGGTTTTTTTGTTATTATTTCTACCTCTTTAACCTTTCCACAGACGCATACCGGTAGACTTTTATCGCATATACAGTCGCATTCCAATAGTTTAAAGGCTTGTTTAACTATCCTGTCTTCAAGCGAATGAAATGTCAGTATAGCAATTCTTCCGCCTTTTCTCAGCCTTCGGGTAAGGGCCAGAACACAATCGTACAACCCGTCCAGTTCGCCGTTTACGGCAATACGTATTGCCTGAAAGCTTTTTCTGGAACAAGGACCGTTCAATTTGAATTTTGCCGGAATACTATGTTCAATTATATCTACCAGCTCGCCGCAAGTTTTAAGGGGCCTTCGGGTGCGCGCCTTAACTATATTTGCGGCAATCTGTGTTGCAAACTTTTCTTCTCCGTAAATTTTAAGTATTTTGGTTATTTCATTCTGCGGATATTCATTCAGCAGCTGCGCTGCCGTTAACGGAGACGATTTGTCCATCCGCATATCGAGCGGTGCGTCGGGTTTCATATACGAAAATCCCCTCTCTTCGCAGTCGAGCTGATAACTCGATACTCCGAAATCGAGAAGCGCGCCGTCAAGATAATCTATATTTTCCGTTTTCAGAACCTGTTCGAAATCTTTATAATCGGATTTATAAATTTTAAATCTGTCACCGAAATCCGCAAGTCTTCGCGTTGCCGCGCATATAGCGTCGTCGTCTAAATCGGTGGCAACCAATCTTCCGTCGGGCGAGCTACGTTTCAAAATTTCGTAAGAGTGTCCGCCGCCGCCGACAGTGCCGTCAAAATAAATACCGCCGTTCTTTATTGCAAGCCCTTCGATACATTCTTCCAACATAACCGGTATATGCGAAAAGTCTTTCATAATTAAATCATATCCAGACTGCCGACATTTGCGTCGAAATCGTCACCCGACATGTATTCGTCGTAAACTTCCTTCGCCCAGACTTCTATTCTGGCACCAGTACCGCAGATTTTAACGTCTTTTTTTATTTTTGCATGGGTTACAAGTTCTGCAGGTATAACAAAACGCCCCTGCTGGTCCACATCTACAGGTTTAATTGAATTTGCAAAATCTCTTAAACCTCTTTGCTTTGCTCTGTCAAAAAGCCCTATCTCTTCAAGCTTTTCCATTTTTTCTCTAATCGCAGCTTCGTAAAAAACGAATATACAACCGTCAGAGCCCTTGGAAAAATAAAGCCTTTCTTCATTTCCTTTAAGCTTAGCAGGAATTCTTATTCTGTTTTTCGCGTCGATTTGGTGGTCGTACTCGCCGGTGAGAAAAAACATACGCTTTGCCTTTCTTTGATACTTGTAGATATATAATACCACCAAAAATGACCACTGTCAACCACTTGAATAAAATTTTTCAGCTTTTTTACGGATTTTTTGTTCGTATATTTAAATATTAGTACAAGTTAAACCGCCATTCAAAATAAGCTTTTTAAATATTTTGCTGTTTTTTAATGCAAAATCGCCCCGAAAATCGATTTTTTGCGCTCGTTTTTCGCAGTGGTCATTTTTTCCTAATTTTTTAACCAAATTGTCACATGTACCCGCTATTCCGTCAAATACCGGACAGTTGTAAAATGCTTTTATCATTTCCTTAATATAAATGTAATGCGTACACCCCAAAACGACGCTGTCACATTTTATTTTAGGCAACAATTTTTTAATATATCCATCATCCGGATTTTCAACATTATTTTCGATATACTCTGCCAAATCGGGACAAGCCGCCGCAAAGGTGCGGCTATTGCCGTACTTATCGATAAGTGTTTTTATAGAGTTGCTTTCGACTGTCGACGGCGTAGCCAGGACCAAACATTTGCCAACTGCTGCCGCAGGTTTTATTGCAGGCTGAATTCCTACCGTTTCGAAAGGGTATTTTGCGCGTACATGTTCTATACAACGTGCCGTAACTGTATTGCAAGCTATCACCGCAGCCGACGGATTAAGCTTTGATATTTCGTCGAATACACAATCGGTCAATTCAATCAGCCTGTTCTGCGACAGCGAGCCGTACGGCACGTTAGCATTATCGGAAAAGTATGTAAAATCAATATCGGGCAGTCTTTTAACACACTCGTATAAAAGACAGAGCCCCCCTATACCGCTGTCAAAAAAGCATACGGTTGGATTTGAAACTTTTTCCATACAGTATTATTAATATTATAAAGCTACAAAATATATTAAAAAATTTGCAAAAGCCGTTAAAAACAGTTTACAATTATGCCTCAATGTGATAACATTATACAGTAATTTAAAGTAAAATCGTTTACAAGGAGATAGTAAATGCCTAACATAAAGTCAGCTAAAAAGCGTGTTCTGGTCATTGACAAAAAGACGGAGAGAAACAAGGCTATCAAATCGGAAATGAAAACCGAGATTAAAAAGTTCCTTGCCTTGGTTACTTCTGGCGACAAAGAAGCCGCAACAAAGCTTTTCCCCTATACCTGCTCTGTTATTGACAGCGCGGTTTCAAAAGGTGTGCTTAAAAAGAACACTGCTGCAAATAAAAAGTCTGGTCTTGCAAAAAAACTCAACGCAATGGCGTAAATTCGGGTACTGAAACAAAGCGGGCGTTTTACGCTCGCTTTTTTAGTAAGACACTCTTAAATATTTGATTTTTAATTGAGTTCGTAGTATTATATTATAGCTTCCGTAGTTAAATGGATATAATAAACCCCTCCTAAGGGTTAGTTATGGGTTCGATTCCCGTCGGGAGTACCAAAAAACGGTAAGTTGACATTAAGTCAGCCTACCGTTTTTCATTGCGCTTCGCGCAAATTCCCGACGGAAATTACAATAATGAAATCCGATTTATTAATTCGTATTCATTTCATACTAATGATTTTTAGACTATTAGCTAAAGATATACGTATCGAAACTATCATCGCGAACGTCGCAGAACAGATTTTTCAATTTCATTGCGACTGAATCGACATCATCCGTTTCAAACATTACGTATTGATACTTAGAAAAAATTATATTCAGTACGGCAACAAAAAGAACTTCCACATTTGAATTGCCGCCAACATAACATATTTCATTTTCTTCAGTAAAAACGAAACCGTTATCCAACCCGCCCTCAATACAATAAACGGTTTTAGGCAAATCTGTAGCAAACTCATCAAAACTTACCGATAACGGATTAATACCTTCGTGATTCTTTGCATAACTTTCATAAAGGAGTTTACATGCAGCAACATATTCTTCATTTTCGAGTGTGCACACCTCAATATTCACATTATCAATTTCATTACTTTTTAAATCATCTTTCGTAAATTCTCTTTCATAGCATCTTCTTACTAAATTAAAGCCACCGCTTTTCAAAATCGGTATCCATGTATCGTCATTTTTTAACATACACTGAAGTGGGCTTGCAAAATAATTTTTCAAAAAAAGAAAAACAGATTTCGCGTCAAAATGTTTTTTTATAAAATATGGTTGAATATATGTATTCCTTTTATGATAATAATTCTTGTAAACTGAAAAACAAAAAACCGTCTCACCATTACACATTAACTTATAATATTTTCTTTTCGTTTCAGATATATCGGTCGAGTACAATTTCGCTTCTGATACAGGAATTTGAAATATTTGCAGACACATTAAATTTTAATCCTATCCCAATCATGTTAGAATATTCAGTAAATGGTTTTCATCAAACTATCAATTAAATATATGCCCGCTGTCAAAAAGCGGGCATATATTTATCTGTTTATGTCAGACATAGTACACTGCAATCATTTAAAAAGCAGCAAAGTATCGCAATTATCCGACTAAACAACCCCGTGAGCCATCATTGCTTCAGCTACCTTAATAAAACCGACAATATTTGCGCCCGCTGAATAATCACCCTCGCGACCGAATTCCCTTGCCGCGTCATCAATATTATGATATATGTTCACCATAATGTCTTTAAGCTTTTTGTCGACTTCTTCAAATGACCAGAAAAGCCTTCCGGACGACTGCGCCATTTCAAGAGCCGAAGTTGCTACGCCGCCGGCATTCGCGGCTTTTGCAGGAAGAAATACAATACCGCTTTTTTGAAAGACTTCAATGGCATCTAAAGTGGACGGCATGTTTGCCCCCTCCGCCACGTACTTAACCCCGTGTTTAACCAGCAAAGCCGCAGACTGTCCATCTATTTCGTTCTGCGTTGCGCAGGGAAGAGCAACGTCACACGGAATAGCCCACATCCCCTTGCAACCCTCATTATACTTACTGCCATGCACTTTATCGGCATATCCGCTTATTCTTCCGCGCTTTACTTCTTTTATTTCCTTAATTACGTCAAGCCGAATACCAGACGGGTCATAAACATATCCGTCGGAATCGTACATAGCAACCACCTTCGCTCCAAGGCTTTGCGCCTTTTCACAAGCATAAATCGCCACATTGCCCGACCCGGATATAATTACGGTTTTGCCATCAAAGCTATCTCCGCGGGCTTTCATTGCCTCCTGCGTGATATAAATCAAGCCGTAACCCGTTGCCTCGGTACGAACCAAGCTTCCGCCGTAAGAGAGTCCGCGCCCGGTCAGTACACCGACATGCTCGTTTCGAATACGCTTATACTGCCCGAACAGATAGCCGATTTCCCTTGCTCCGACGCCTATATCTCCGGCAGGAACGTCGGTATCCGCACCTATATGTCTATAAAGCTCGGTCATGAAGCTTTGGCAAAAAGCCATTATTTCCCTGTCGGACTTCCCCTTGGGGTCAAAATCAGAACCGCCCTTACCTCCGCCTATAGGAAGCCCTGTAAGACTGTTTTTTAAAATCTGCTCAAGCCCGAGAAACTTAATTATTGATAAATTCACGGAAGGGTGAAACCTTAGTCCGCCCTTGTATGGACCTATCGCGCTGTTAAATTGCACTCTGTACCCCTTATTGACACGCACGTTACCTTTATCGTCAACCCAGGGCACTCTGAACATTACCACCCTTTCAGGCTCGACAAATCTTTCCAAAAGCGCCACCGCTTCGTATTCAGGATGCTTTTCGACAACAGGCGCAAGCGTAGTCAAAATTTCGGTAGCCGCTTGATGAAACTCCGGCTCGTTGGGATTGTTTTTCTTTAAATTTTCAAGAACTCGTTCAAGATATGACATATATTATTCCTCTTTAAAAATTAAATTGCAGACCGCACAAAAAGTACGACCTGCAATTTTGGCGCAGAGAGAGGGATTCGAACCCCCGTACAGTTGCCCGTAACACGATTTCGAGTCGTGCGCGTTCGACCACTCCGCCATCTCTGCATAGTTATATTAAATTTAAACAGAGAGTGGGCGAACGCGGCGTTCGTCGTATCGAAGCTCAAAGAGCTTACCACTCCGCCATCTCTGCAAAAAAGGTCGAATGATTTATAACATAACTATAATATTAAATAAATCAGAAAAAATCAAGCGATTTTATCCTTTTTCAATCATTTGCCTTTCAGAAAATTTATGCGTACTGAGATTTAATATTCGGTTGATTAAATTTAACGACTACTTATTGATTTATCAACATATAATTTGACATATACACGCAAATATATTATAATTGTGATACTTGTAAGGAGATTTTATGAAAATTGCAGTTTCTACAGACGGTAACAGCGGTTTATCACGCAAAGAAGCAGAGCAGCTCGGCATTACTATAATCCCCACCCCTATTATCATAGACGGTGAAATTTATCTTGAAGACATATCATTAACTCAGGATTTATTTTATGAAAAGCTTACCTCAAACGCACAGATTACCACTTCGCAGCCCAGCCCCGATTCACTAAAAGAGCATTGGGACAAGCTACTCGAAGAATATGACGAGGTTATTTATATTCCTATATCAAGCGGACTTGCCGCGGCCTACGATACCGCTTACCAGCTTGCGCAAACCGAAGAAAAATATAAAGGCAAGGTTTTTGCGATAGATAACCACCGCGTTTCGGTTACCCAAAAACAAAGTCTTCTTGACGCACTGGCATTAGTCAAGGAAGGTAAAACGGGCAAGGAAATTGCCGAATGGCTTACGCAAACTGGTATGAAATCAAGTATCTATATTATGGTGGATACGCTTACCTATTTAAGAAAAGGCGGCAGACTTAATCCCGCAGTTGCACTCGTGGGCAATCTTTTAAAAATTAAGCCAGTGCTTCAAAACCACGGTTATAAATTCGACCAGTTTACAAAAGCAAGAAAAATTTCCGATGCTAAATCGGCAATGCTTGCTGCTATAAAAAATGACTTCGAAACGCTTTTCAAAACCGAATACGAATCGGGCAAAATGACGTTACAGGTAGCTCACACACAAAATGCGGACGCAGCCGAGAAATTCAAAACTGAAATTACAGAGGCGTTCCCCGAAGTCGAATTTACTTTTGTGGACTCACTCTCGCTCAGCGTTTCCTGCCATATCGGTCCGGGAGCGCTTGCAGTAGCAACGACAATAAAATATTAAAAATAATTTTTGGGAAGCATATTATGAAAACAGCGATTATAACTGACAGTAACAGCGGAATAACGCAAAACGAAGCAAAAGAATTAGGCATTTTCGTAGTACCCATGCCCGTCCTTATAGACGACGATACCTTCTATGAGGACCTTACCATGACGCAGGAAAATTTTTACGAAAAGCTAAAAAGCAACGTGAGGGTCTCCACCTCTCAGCCCAACCCCGAACACGTCGGAGAAATATGGGACAACGCTTTAAAAACTCACGACGAAATAGTCTATATCCCCATGTCGAGCGGACTTTCGGAAACCTGCCGTACCTTGCAGCACTATTCAGAAACCGAAGAACGCTTTAAAGGTAAAGTTTTCGTAGTCGACAATCAGAGAATATCAATTACACAAAAACAAAGCGTTCTCGATGCTATCAAACTCTCAGAAGAAGGCAAATCGGCCAAAGAAATTTCCGAATGGCTGATAAACACGAAAATGACTTCAAGTATTTATATAATGGTCGACACGCTTAAATATCTTAAAAAAGGCGGCAGACTTACCCCCGCCGTTGCCGCAATAGGCACACTTTTGAGAATTAAACCCGTACTTCAGATTCAGGGCTATAAGCTTGATACCTTTGCAAAGGTAAGAAAACTTTCCGACGCAAAAGAGACAATGATAGACGCGATAAAAAAAGACCTTGAAACGAGATTTAAAAAAGAATACGATGCGGGCAAAATGATACTTCATATCGCCCACACCGAAAATTATGACGAAGCTATAACATTCAAAAACGATGTTGCGGCAGCATTCCCCAATACCGAACTGAAATTTGTAGACCCGCTCTCGCTCAGCGTTTCCTGCCATATCGGACCCGGCGCGCTTGCCATAGCTTGCACGATAAAATATTAAAGTAAATTTTTATATTCCCTCCTGCTTTGGAACATTCCGTTATAGATTATCCCGATAACGAAACTGCTCATCATTATATAGCACCATAAAAGAAATATAATCAGCGCGGCAATTTTTCCGTAAAGCTTTTCGGGGTTTGCAAAAACAGTATATACATTAAATCCTATAATGAACAACAACCATAACGCAGTAGTCAGCAAGCTTCCGGGTATTACCTCGGAAGCTTTCAGTTTATAAGGACACGCAAATAAATTAAGAACGAGCGCAACCAAAAACGCCGCTGCTGTTATAACGGTATAGGTTATTAAGTCCGAAATATAGAACGGCAAAAATTTATCAAGCAGCCACGAGCCCGTCACTGACATTGCGGCAAGCACTGCAGCGGAAAAGAACGCGACGAAAATAAGAAACAGTGAGGCAAGCCGTAAACGAAGTCCTCCCTTCACCCTCGAGCTGTTGTAAATTATTTCGCCGCTGCGTCTGAGATGATAAAAAAAGTTTGTAGACGAATAGAGCGTCGTAACAAGGAATATTATTCCCGCGCCGCTTGCGGCGCTTTCCGCCGATGACTTTAACGACCTCAAAAACGGACTTACCGCAGCAAAAAAATCGTGCGACAAAAACCGCTCTATATCCACGTTTCCACATACAAGCGTCAACCAAAGCGTAAACGGTGCTATGCTCATCAACAAAAAATAAACAAGCGTTCCCGCAATCGTGGAAAAACGCTTATCGGAAAAATATTTATACAGCCTCAGAATCTTGCTCATATATTTATTGTCTGCAATTTTAAAAAAATTAAGGGGTAACATTAAGTTACCCCCCGTTTTATTAATCGTCGCAGCGGTTGTGACAGTGGTTTTGACAGCGATGACGGCAAGGACAATCGTTGAAGTTGTCGAAGTTATCGGTATTCAGCGCATACTGCGCAGCATAATAAGCATCGAACTGATTGCAGTTATTGCAGCGATTTTCCCTTCTACAGCCGCATCTGCATCTGTTGCACGGGCAGCAACGCCATAAGTTCAAAAGTCCGCAAAAACCGTAGTTGTAGTTATCGTTACATCTGTTGCATCTGTTACAATTATTACACATAAGTAATCTTCCTCTTAAAGTTTAATACAGACAAAGGTTTCCCCCCTTGTCAATACTTCATTATATGAAGAAACACAGCCCCTTTGCGACTGTGTTTCTTCATATTTAATCATTAAGTAATATTTCAATTTTTTTACGACAAATGTTTGAGAGATATATTTTTAAATTAACCGCTCAATAAGAAGAAGTCGGTGTGTATTAATTGACTATATGGATACGGTTACATACAAACTGCTGAAATGTGGATTAAGGAATTTATTGAAAAAATACACACAGAATGTGCGCAGTTAATTTGGGAAGAAAAGAAAACTTATTTTGTAAAGCATAAATTTAAAACAGCAAAACTATTTTGTAATGCAAAAAGGAAGTAAGCAGCTACTTACTTCCTTTTATTAATTATTTTCCGAAATATCTTTTCAAAAGACCAGCAAAGCCCGCGCCGTGTCTTGCTTCGTCCTTTGCCATTTCGTGAACGGTATCGTGAATTGCATCGTAACCGAGCTGTTTTGCTCTTTTTGCGATAGCAAGCTTGCCGTCGCACGCGCCCGCCTCTGCACCCGCGCGCAATTCAAGGTTCTTCTTCGTGGAAGGCGTAACCACCTCGCCGATAAGCTCGGCAAATTTTGCCGCGTGCTCAGCCTCTTCCAAAGCGTAGCGCTTGAACGCTTCCGCAATTTCGGGATACCCCTCGCGGTCCGCAACTCTTGACATCGCAAGATACATACCAACCTCGGTACATTCGCCCATAAAGTTAGCCTGCAATCCATCCATTATTTCTTTATCTTCGACTTTTCCGTCGCCGACAACGTGCTCGCATGCAAAAGTAGCCTTTTCACTGCCAACTGGCTCGAATTTCTTAGCCTTGCATACGGGGCAAACCTCTACGCTGTCTTCAACGATTTCGCCGCAAACAACACATCTTTTCATATAAATATCTCCTTTTTTATAGTATCTTAATTATACCACAAAATTATTAAATTGGCAATATTTAGCAATAAGATTTCACAATTTTTTTACATTTTATCCGGTACGCCTATTCCCAGCAACGCCAAAGCATTTTTAAGAGTTTGTAATGTTGCAGCAGTAAGAGCAAGCCTGAAATCTTTAGTTTCGCCCTCTACCGATAATATTTTGCAGTCGATATAAAATTTATTGAATTTTTGGGCAAGGTCAACCGCATATCGCGCGATATAACTGGGCTCGTATTTCTCTGCCGCCTCAACCAAAGTGGTTTTGAAAGCCGCTAGAGCCTTTACCACCTCGAACTCTACCGCATTAGGTTGGTAATCATCCGGCAACCTTATTTTTTCCGCCTTTGAAATAACCGAATTTGCGCGGGCACACGTATATTGCACGTAGACGCTTGTTTCACCTTCGAAGCTCAAAACTTTATCGTAAGAAAATACGATGTCTTTTATTTTGTTATTGTACAATGCGCCAAATATTACCGCGCCTATTCCGACCTTTTCAGCTATTTCGGATTTATTTTCAAGGTCGGGATTTTTTTCGGCAACGACATTGTACGCCTTTTCGACGCACTTACTAATAACGTCCTCAAGCCACACGACCTTGCCTTTACGCGTGGACATTGCCCCGTCTTCAAGCGAAACCATTCCGTAAGCTACATGAACCAAATCCTTAGCCCAGTCGTTACCCATGAGCTCTATAACCTTAAAGACCTGCTTGAAATGCAGGTTTTGCTGATAAGCCACGACGTATAGACATTTGTGGAAATTATATGTGTTTTTACGATAATATGCAGCCGCCAAATCACGCGTGGCATACAGCGACGCACCGTCCGAGCGTAAAATGAGGCATGGCGGCATTCCGTACTCTTCCAAATCGACGATAGTCGCACCCGCGCTTTCTTTCAAAAGATTTTTCGCGCGTAACTCGTCGATTATCGGCTGCATTTTATCGGTATAGAAACGCTCGCCCGCATAGCTGTCGAACCTAACTCCCAGCCTTTTATAAATCCCCTCGACATATTTCAAAGTAAGCGCCTTGAACCACTCAAAAATTTCGTTGGCTTCCCTGTCACCGCTTTCTATTAGGCGAAAATATTCGCGCGCCTCGCTTTCCATTTGCTCGTCCGCCTCGTTATTGAAACGAACATAAAGCTCGTTTATGGCGTGTATACCGCCCTTTTCCACTTCCTGCTTATTTCCCCAATGCTTATAAGCGCAGATAAGCTTGCCAAACTGCGTACCATAATCGCCCAAATGGTTTATACCGACTACTTCGTAGCCCAAAAATTTATAAAGTTTGTAAAGAGCGCTTCCTAAAACGGTAGTCGAAAGATGCCCGATATGAAAAGGCTTCGCAATGTTTACCGATGAATAATCGATACAAACCGTTTTACCCGCGCCAGTGTCAGACGCGCCGAAGCCGTCCCCCGCCTTCATAACCTCAGCTATCACCGAGCTTGCAAGTCCGGCCTTGTTGACCTTAAAATTAAGGTATCCGTTTAACGCCGAAACCTCACTAATAACTTCGTCGGTAACGTAAGCACCTTTCAGCTCATCGGCAATAGCCACGGGACTTTTTCTCAAAATTTTTGCAAACTTGAAGCAAGGTAAAGCAAAATCGCCCATTTCCGAGTTGGGGGGTAAGGCGATAGAAGAATAAATTTCATTTTCACTGACGCCGTCAACTTTAATTCTGTCGGCAATGTACTTTTTGTAATCCATAAACAAAATTTTACCACACAAATAAAAATTTATCAAGTTTAAGCGGTATTTGTTTTGATTTTTTGCTTATTTATATTATAATTTAAATAACTTTATATTCAAGGAAGAAATATATGAAACTAGGTGTTGTAGGACTGCCCAACGTAGGAAAATCCACGCTGTTTAATGCAATAACCCATGCAGGAGCCGAGGCTGCAAATTATCCTTTTTGTACCATAGAACCGAACGTAGGCGTTGTCGCCGTTCCCGACGAGCGGCTCGATAAGCTTGCCGCGCTTTACAGCAGTAAAAAAGTAACCCCCGCCGTCGTCGAATTTGTAGATATTGCGGGACTTGTCAAGGGGGCATCCAAAGGTGAAGGTCTGGGCAATAAATTCCTTTCGCACGTTAGAGAGTGCGATGCAATCGTTCACGTGGTGCGTTGCTTCGAGAACGAGAACATTACGCACGTAAACAATAAAATAGACCCGGTTGCCGATATTCAGACGATTACGCTCGAACTTATACTCGCCGATATAGAAGCAGTCAATAAGCGTCAGGACCGAATAAGAAGCACCGCACGCGGCGGTGCAAACAAGGAGGCTGCTGCAGAGTTCGCGCTTTTGGAGAGACTTGAAAAATTTTTAACCGAGGAAAAGCCCGCAAGGCTTTTCACCTGCTCCGACGACGAAAAGCCGATTATAGACAACCTCTTCCTGCTTACCGCTAAACCTATAATTTATGCGGCGAATATTTCGGAATTCGATATGGGCAAGGATGAAAACGATATACCCCTCGTCTGCACCGTCAAAGATTACGCAGCCAAAGAGGGCAGCGAGGTTCTAGTAATATGCGCCAAAACCGAGGAAGAGCTTTCGTTGATGTCCGACGAGGACATGTCAGTATTTTTAGAAGAGCTCGGGCTTGAAGAAAGTGGTCTAAACCGTCTTATTAAAAAGAGCTACGCGCTTTTAGGACTTATCTCTTACCTTACCGCAGGTGAAAAAGAAACGAGAGCCTGGACTATCGTAAAAGGCACTAAGGCACCTCAAGCGGCGGGAAAAATCCATACTGATTTCGAAAGAGGTTTTATCCGCGCCGAAATATGCGACTGGCAGACACTTCTCGAATGCGGCGGGCTTGTCGGCGCGCGCGAAAAAGGCAAAGTCCGCTCGGAAGGCAAGGACTACGTTATAAAGGACGGTGACGTCGTACTCTTCCGCTTTAACGTGTAAATATCGACGGTGGATTTTTAATAAACGATATTTTAGCAGGGTGTAATATGACTATTAAAGAAATGCAAAGAGCGGTATATCAAAACAAAATAGAAAAAGGTTTTAATATTACAGATATAAATAAAGAATTTTGTCTTCTTTATGGCGAGGTAGGCGAAGCCTATGACGCTTGGAGAAAACAAAAAGCAGATTTGGGAGAAGAACTCGCCGATATTGCAATTTATCTTATTGGGTTATCAAAAATCCTCGGCATCGATCTGGAAAAAGAAATAGAAAATAAAATTAAGATAAATAAAGATAGGAATTACAAAAATATAAACGGCGTTTTTACAAAAACCACAGAAATATAAATTCCATTTGTTCGTAAATCAAAAAAAAGCCCGACCGCAGTCGGGCTTTTTTGTGTTCCATATTATTTAAGTTCGGAGAAATATTTGATAGTTCTTACCATGTTTGACGTATAAGAATTTTCGTTATCGTACCATGCTACGACCTTAACAAGCGTAGTACCGTCGCCCAGAGGCATGCACTTCGTCTGCGTTGCGTCGAACAGCGAACCATAGGTAACACCGATAATATCGCTTGAAACAAGTTCTTCCTCGGTGTAGCCGAATGATGCGGAAGCAGCCTGCTTCATTGCACCGTTTACGGCAGCAGCATCGACCTCGCCTTCACATACCGCGATAAGCTGGGTAAGCGAGCCGGTGGGTACGGGTACGCGCTGGGCGCAGCCGTCGAGAACGCCGTTAAGCTCGGGAATAACGAGACCGATAGCCTTTGCGGCACCCGTCGAGTTGGGAACGATATTTACGGCAGCAGCTCTTGCTCTTCTGAGGTCACCCTTTCTATGAGGACCGTCAAGTACCATCTGGTCGCCGGTATAAGCGTGAATAGTAGTCATATAGCCCTTTTTGACTTTGCAGAGCTTGTTGAGCGTGTTAGCCATGGGCGCAAGGCAGTTCGTCGTGCAGCTTGCTGCGGAAATAACGGTATCGCTTGCCTTTAAGGTCTTTTCGTTTACGCCGAATACAACCGTAGGAAGGTCATTGCCCGCGGGTGCGGAAATAACGACTTTCTTAGCGCCTGCTTTAATGTGTGCGGACGATTTTTCTTTCGAGCAATAGAAGCCAGTGCACTCGAGTACGA
Organism: uncultured Eubacteriales bacterium; assembly: GCA_949745625.1. GTDB lineage: Bacteria > Bacillota > Clostridia > Christensenellales > Borkfalkiaceae > Coproplasma. Next base: position 13,599 of record CATJZR010000048.1, read on the forward strand.
CGTCTACGTTGTGTGCTCTCCAAGGAAGATTAGCCGCATCTTTTTCAGCATAAATTTTAATCGTTTTGCCGTTTACCGTAATGCTGTCCTCTCCCGCTACTACGGAATCGCAGTACTTATATCTGCCCTGAGCCGAATCATACTTTAAAAGATGAGCCAGCATTTTAGGGCTTGTAAGGTCGTTAATAGCCACGATTTCGTATCCGTCAGCCTCAAACATCTGTCTAAAAGCAAGACGGCCGATTCTGCCGAATCCGTTGATTGCTACTTTTACATTTGCCATAATTTGAATTCCTCCAAAAATTAATTCATTTTAACACAACAAGTATATCAAATATGGTAATTTTAGTCAATTCCTTTTAACCAAATACTTAACTGATAAAATTTTACTTATTAGTGTTTTTAATATTCACAATTATTGACAGGTCAAAGTGTTTTTATGTTATTTTACAAATAATTTCCTAAATAAGCTTGAATTTTATGTCGTTATGAATTATACTTAGAGTGCTTATAAAAATTTTGGAGGTCTTACATGGCATTAGTTTCTGTAAAAGACATGTGTGAAAAAGCGTTAAAAGGTAAATATGCGGTCGGTCAGTTCAATATAAACAATTTGGAATGGACTAAGGCGATACTTGCAACCGCGGAAGAGCTTAAATCCCCCGTTATACTCGGCGTTTCGGAAGGCGCGGGAAAATATATGACGGGCTTTAAAACCGTTACTAACATGGTAAAGGCAATGATTGAAGAAATGAATATAACTGTTCCCGTTGCACTACACCTCGACCACGGCACGTACGAAGGCTGTTATAAATGTATCGAAGCAGGTTTTTCCTCAATTATGTTCGACGGTTCCCACTTCCCTATTGACGAGAATATCGCAAAAACCAAAGAACTTATCGAAATCTGCAAACAAAAAGGAATGAGCCTTGAAGCCGAAGTCGGCTCTATCGGCGGCGAAGAGGACGGCGTTGTCGGGCAAGGCGAATGTGCAGACCCCGACGAGTGTAAAAAGATTGCCGACCTCGGCGTAACGATTCTTGCGGCAGGCATAGGTAATATACACGGCAAATACCCTGCAAACTGGACGGGGCTTCGATTTGACGTGCTTGAAAAAATCAAAGCAAAAACAGGCAATACCCCCCTCGTTCTTCACGGCGGTACGGGCATTCCCACCGATATGATTAAAAAGGCAATTTCGCTCGGCGTTGCAAAAATAAACGTCAATACGGAATGTCAGCTCGCATTCCAGGAAGCGACGAGAAAATACGTAGAAGAAGGCAAAGACCTTATAGGCAAGGGCTTCGACCCCAGAAAACTGCTTGCTCCCGGCGTTGAGGCAATCAAGGCTACCGTAAAAGAAAAAATGCAAATCTTCGGCTCGATAGGCAAAGCATAAAATACAAGACGGCGGATTAACCGCCGTCTTTTTTTATATAAATATCCAACAGATGATTTGAAAAACCGACTAAATCGCGCCGCTCGCAAGTAGCCAAAACGTATTTAAGATAAAGCGAATATTCCTCTTCATCCATTTCGTTCACATCTTCACGAATATATTGCGTTGCCATATCGGTTCCGACAAAATGCAGCCTTTCGGCGTTAAGCCCCTTCATCAAAAAATCGATATCTTCTTTGCGGTGCAGACATATTATTTCCTGAGGAATTGAATTTAATTTGAAAGTTTCTCTATCGACGAGTTTATCGTAAGGCTCACAATTGACCCTATGCTTTCCAAAAAGAAACTGAACCGCCGTTGCGTCGTTTCCGCAGTACGCAACAAAAATTTTTCCGCCGTTTTTTGTAACGCGCAATGCCTCAATTAAAGCTTTTCTCTGCTCGTCAACGGTAAACAGATGATACATAGGGCCCAAAAGCAGAGTTATATCGTAGGAATTATCTTCGATAAAAGACAAATCAAGCGCGTTCCCCTGCCGCACGCAGATTCTCTCGCCGTCAATCGTATTACGATTAAAAACTTCGATATTATGCTCGCTCAACTCCACGGCATCGACAGCGTATCCCTTCTGCGCTATGGCGTGGCTGTATCTTCCTGTACCCGCACCGATTTCGAGAATGCGGTCGCCGTTTTTCAGATATTTTTCTACATAGTGCATTGTCGTTACAAACTCGACCATGCCGTGATTAGTGCGCAATCTTGCGTCCTCGTCATAATTTTCGTAATGCGCCTTTATAATTTCTTCTGTAGTCATAATAACGGTTACCTTCCGTTTAAAATTCCGCTTTTTGCATATACTGTCTTGTATGAAAAAGCGTTACATTTTATTTATGATTTTATGCGCAATGCTGCTGACTATCTTTCCCGCTTGCAATGTAAAAAATGCAGGTCCCCTAAAATCAATTACGAACCCTTATATTGCACAATACGAATGTGTTGAAGCAACATTTGGAGAAGAAGATTTATTAAAAAAATATGATTATATAACAATAACTCTTCAAAATAAAGACACGTTAGAACTTAGCTATAAACCCAAAGACGGCGATGCTAAAAAAATAAAAAGCAAATATCAATTTGACTGTAATTCACGCACGTTGACTGCCGAAATAGGTCTGCTCGGACATAATGTTAAACAGTCAACCATCATCGAAAAGGGACAATTTACGATTTCAAAATCCTTTTGCGGAAAACAGCTTATAATGAAATTTAAAGCCGTTTAATCAACCGCCTTCGTAATTACCCGTTATTTCCTCGATACCCTCCACTTCTATTTTATCCGGAACAGGTAAAGACGTATCGTCGGACTCCTTGCCACCATCAGATTCGGCAGATGTTGCCTGCACGCTACGCACAAAAACCTCTTCCTCGGAAGATACGGTATCGTAATCGTACTTATTTAATTCTTTATCGGCATACCGCGCGTCAATCCAAGCCTGAAGCCTATTTTCTTTAATGCGCCCATATTCCAAAAATGCAAAAGAAATCAGAATAAGCAAAAAAAACGCGGCAAGCACGATAATCGCAAAGATATATTTTCCTTCCATAGCTTTATTTTAACACTCTTTTTATATTATGTCAATATTAAGTTAAAATATTTGATTTTTATGCCGACTATGGTTTTCATATTCGGCATCGGTAATAAGTATATTATAGATATGAAAAAAATATTATTCTGCGGCGGCGGCAGTGCCGGTCATGTTATACCAAATATTGCATTAATCGAGCAACTCGAAGAATATGAAACCGTTTACGCGGGAACAGGAGCTATCGAAGAAAATATATGCAAAACCAACGGCATAAATTTTTATAAATTCGAAGCCGCCAAATTAGTACGCGGAAAAATTTTTTGCAACCTCGCTATTCCCTTCAAGCTTATAAAAAGCATCAAACAGGCCGGTAAAATTCTTGATGAAGTGCAGCCCGACCTCATTTTCTGCAAAGGCGGTTACGTCTGTATCCCCCCTACATTAGCGGCAAAAAAACGCAAAATTCCCGTGCTTGCACATGAGTCTGATATTGAAGCGGGGCTTGCAAACAAGCTGATTGCTTCCAGATGTAAAAAAATGCTTACAGCCTTTCCATGTACTGCGGAGCAATTCAAAAACGGCAAATACGTAGGCACCCCCATGCGCAAAAACTTATTTGGAAGAAGCAAGGAAGCTTCGAAAACGGCATACGGGCTCGATTCCCGCCCTACCGTTATTGTGTTCGGCGGTGGCAGCGGTTCGAAGATAATAAACGAGAATATACGAAAAATCGCATTCGAGCTATGTAAAAAAATGAATGTGTTGCACTTGTGCGGAAAGGGCAACGCCGTTGAAAGCAACGTATACGGATATAAGCAAATTGAATTTGCCGACGATATGGGCGCGGTTTACGCGTGTGCCGATGCCGCTGTGGCGCGCTGTGGCTCAAATTCGGCTAACGAGCTTATAGCACTGAGAATACCTACCCTTTTTATCCCTCTTGAAAATTCCTCTACACGCGGCGACCAAATTAAAAATGCAGAATATTTCCAAAACGCAAACTTGTGCAGAACGCTAAGAGAAACCGAGCTTAATGCAGAAAATCTGAAAAACGAAATATCCAATCTTTTGCACGACGGAAAATTAAAAACCGCACTCGCGGAAAGCAAAATCGAGTGCGGCAATAATGCCATTTTAAATGAAATCAGATTAATCCTTCGATAAGGATTTTCAGCCCTATACCGAACAGTATCACCCCGCCTATTATTTCGGTTATGCTTGCGTGCTTTTTAAAGGCTTTACCAAGCTTAACGCCGATAAGCACTCCGATTAAACTTATTATAAAAGTTACTGCGCCTATTATCGCTATACTTATAAGCATATTAGGGATACTGTCTTTAAGTCCCTCGGTTGCGGCAAACGAAATTCCAACGAACAGCGCATCTATGCTTGTTGCCAGTCCCTGAACCGTGACCTCGACAAAAGAAAACTCTTTTTTACGCGTTTCCTCTTCGGGGGAACGCATTTCTTTTATTGCATCAAACAGCATTTTACCGCCTATTATCCCAAGCAAAATAAAGGCAATCCAGTGGTCTATCGCCTCGAAAACGGATTTAAAAGCCTGGCTTAAACCAAAAGCTATAAAATAACCGATTACAGGCATAAACGCTTGAAAAAGCCCGAACATTGCAGGCATTACCAACGCCTTGCGCTTTGTTAGATTGTGATAACAAAGGCCGTCGGTTATAGATACAGCAAACGCATCCATCGCCAGTGAAGCGCCTATCAGCAACACCTGTAAAAAAAGTACCCAAGTAAATGACATGTCGTTATTCTATCATATTAATTTTATATTGTAAATATAATTTAAAATTGTTTTAAAAAATACCCTAAAACTGTTTGCATTTTAAATATTTTTAAGTATAATATATACGTTAACAGTCGAATTGAGGTGTAGCGCAGTTTGGTAGCGCGTCTGGTTAGGGACCAGAAGGTCGTGGGTTCAAGTCCCGTCACCTCAACCATTAGCGAAAGAGTTAGAACACAACATGTTAATGTGCGCTGACTTAGTCGCATACCATTAATGAAAAAGCACAAGGCAAAAGCCTTGTGCTTTTTCATTAACTTAAAACCGAACTTATAATAACGATTTCGGAATATTGTCCGCCGACTTCCACGATAATTGTGGTATTAACAACAGGCATTTTACACTTTAAGACTTAAAAAACTTCTACGCCCTCATTATTTCCGGACATAGTAATTCCCAAAGCTTCGATATCGTATTTAAGGCAATTTTTTTCCGTCGTTATCGAACAAATTTTACTGCTCCCGTTTGAGTATAGGTAACAGCCAAAAAATAATTTTTCCCGACTTGAAGAATATAATCGTTTTCAACGAGAGTTTCATTATCGGACAGTGGATTTCCGTAGGTATAAGAATAAATATGGTCTTGCTCTGCTACGACGCCGGTCACTATTCTCACTATTTTAGCGTAAGCAGCACCACAAGCCGTCAACCCAAATGATAATGCAGTTAAAACAAAGTAAAACCCAATAGCTTTCTCATATATTTCTTTGTGTCCCGTAATTGCTATATTAATTTTTTAGGAATACAACTGCTTCAAACGGGGCGTAAATTCCGTTCGGCTTGCGAGGCGAATTGTAATTGCCTAAAAAATATGAATACTGCGGTAATCCGACTATTTCGCTTCGTTTATCGAAATTACAAACGACCAGTACACTGTCACCGTCAAGCGTCATCGTATAGGCAAAGTATCCTTTACCTTGCGTAACGTCCGCAAACCTGCCACATCGCACCGCAGCGCTATTCTTTCGGAGTGAAAGTATTTTTTGATAGAAACGGAAAACAGATTTTTCGCTGTTTTTATCGTCTTCCAAATTTATCTCGGCGCCCCTCGAATGCAGGTCAATCCAGTTCTTTTCCGCTTCACCGAAGCCGAAATTTTTCCCGCGGTTCCAACAAAAGGGTCTGCGCACATTGTCGCGACTGCCGAAATTTATCATTTTTATTAATTCCTCGCTTGAAACGGCGCAAGATTTTTCTTTATAATAATTAAGAGTTTCCACGTCATTGAAAAATTCTATACTGTTGTAGTACGGATCTGCCGAGCCATATTCCTGCCCTTGATAAATAAAGGGTATTCCCTTTAAAAGATAGAACATTGCCGCATACATGGTCGCACATTCATAGCGGTATTCCCTGTCGTTGCCAAGACGGGAAATAAAATGCGCCTGGTCGTGATTATCGGTTAGCAATGGATATAGAAGGTTGTTTTTTTCTGTAAAATATTGCCAGCGGGAAACATCGTTTTTTATATCGTCATAGCTGAACTGACACTTTGCAAATTTGTCGAAGGTTCTGCCGTGCGAAAAATGGTCAAACTGAAACACACAAGACAGTTCGTTTGCATCCTCGCCGCAAATTTTGCATATTTCCTCTTCCCCGTACGAGCATTCACCAACAGTAAAAATATCTTTTAAGCTTTCCCTGCCGAATAACTCTTTTATAAACTCGTGTAAGCGCGGTCCATTGTCTATTTTTCCGTGTTCCAAATCTTTGGAAATACACGCAAGCACGTCGCAACGGAAACCGTCTACCCCCAAACCGACCCAGTAATCGATAACGTCCGCCATTTCTTTGCGAACCTTAAGATTTTCCCAATCAAGGTCGGGCTGACCTACTGCAAACGTATGAAAATAATATTCGTCCGTAGCTTCGTTGTATTCCCACGGAGAACCACCGAATACGGAGGTTATATTACCGAACGGCTCTTTACTCCAAATATAATAGTCGTGATAAGGATTATCCTTTGATTTTCTTGCTTCTTTAAACCATTTGTGCTCGGTCGAAGTATGGTTGCCGACAAAATCCATTATAAGCCGTATTCCGCGGGCGTGCATCTTAGCAATCATTTCCTTCCAGTCGTCAAGCGTGCCGAATTCGTCCATAATATCGCGGTAATCCGATATATCGTAACCGTTATCGCAGTTGGGACTTTTATAGCACGGCGAAAGCCAGACAGCATTAACGCCGAGTTCCGTAAAATGGTCGAGCTTGGAGATAATACCCTTTAAATCGCCTATTCCGTCGGCGTTAGAATCCTTAAAACTACGCGGATAAACCTGATATATACACCAATCGAGAAAGCTTGCATTTTTTAACATTTCATTTTACCTCTGCAAAAAATCCCGCGCTCACCGCGCGGGATTTGAATTATAATAAAGTTTTCTTTCTTGCTACTGCAATTCTGATTTTATTAGTTGAGGTTTTTTCAACCGAAGCTTCCTGTTGCGCTGCGTATTCGTCCGTGACGCCGTCAGAAGCAATCTCGATTTCCATTCCTGCCGATTTCATGAAATTTACATAAGCAACCGCGCAGGGAAATTTGTTTCCCTTATCACATTCAAAGCAAAAAGGCGCGTATGTACCGCACAAATCATTGCCGCATATTAACTGATTTTTATATTTATCAGCCTCCAAAAGCATCTGTAACTTTTCAAGATGCTCGTCTTCGAGTACCTTCGGCATCGACTCTAAAAGCTTTAAAGGCGTTACGTTATCCCACATTTCTTTTTCTCCAAAATTACATAGAAATCATTTGCAGAGTTTCATACAGCTCGTAATTGAATTTCTTCTTCATACTTACTGCTTCGATAATATCCATATCGATTATTTCATTTTTATGAATACCGACAACCCTATTGCCAATGCCGTCTTTCAGCAATCTTACAGCCTTATTACCAAACTGCGCCGCAAGCATTCTGTCCGCCATAGAAGGCGAACCGCCGCGCTGAATATGTCCTATCGTCGTAGGGCGCACCGAATACGTAGTAACCGATTGAAGCTTTTTCGCAAATTCTTCTGCCGTGCATACACCTTCCGCAACGACAATTATATTCGAATGCTTGCCGTTCGCCCTCGAACGGTTTATTTTCATTACGATGTCGTCAAGGTCGAAAACAACCTCGGGTACAACGATAATTTCCGCGCCGCTTGCAATACCCGCATAAAGAGCTATATCTCCGCAGCGTCTGCCCATTACCTCTACGACGGAAATCCTTTCGTGAGAGGTCATAGTATCGCGTAGCTTATTGATTACGTCTATACACGTATTAACGGCAGTATCGAAGCCGAGCGTATAGTCCGTATACTCCAAATCGTTATCTATGGTGCCCGGTATACCTATCGTGGGTATTCCGTAGCCCTCGGTAAGGCATTTCGCGCCCCTGAACGAGCCGTCGCCGCCTATAACCACAAGGCCCTCTATCCCGCGAGTTTCAAGTGTTTTTACCGCTCTCTGCTGTCCGGCCTTGGTAAGCATTTCAAGGCATCTTGCGGTTCTGAGTTTCGTTCCGCCGCGCTGAACTATATCCGATACGGAACGCATTTCAAGTTGGACCATATCGTCGTCAATGAGCCCCTGATAACCGCGCTCTATTCCGTAAACTTCAATACCGTAGTATATAGCGGTACGCACTACCGCCCTTATACACGCATTCATACCGGGTGC
>CATJZR010000049.1 GCA_949745625.1 uncultured Eubacteriales bacterium
CCCCGCTCAACAAGGACCCCATTAAGGTCAAGGTTGACCTCGTCAACCACTTTGGCATGTTCCTCTTGTTTGAGTTTACTTATTTGGTCTCTGCATCCGAGGGAGACGCGCACGGGAGCCACGAGATCACCCTCGGGACGTCCTTCCTCCCGCTCTCCCCCGCCAGCAAGTTCAACACCGTTGGTAAGACTTGCGCGTTCGGCTCTAGTGCAAAGAAGGGATACGCGAGGCTCTGCGAGGTGGGGGAGGACACTTCGATGTTCCAGGACCGCAGCCCCCTGCTGGATCTTCTCCCGAGGACCGCGCTCCATTCCCGGGCCGGGAAGATGCTCGTCTCCTCTAGCAGTTCCAAGGCACGGAAGCGCTCTAGGTCGTCTAAGTCCGCGAGAACGGCGAGATCGTCCTCGCGCAGAGGCGGCAGGGGGTCTCCGGACGCCTCGGACGCGTCTGACGCCTCAGACGGCCTTGGAGGAGGATTTCCCCAGGCCAACGCGGAGAGCGCGTGCGCGGACAACTGCGGCGTGCCATACGTGCACGTGATGGCGGACATCGCCCTCGGCGCGTATCTCTCCCCCTTTTCCCACGGCAAGAAGTTTTTATCGGTTTTCTGAGTACCGGTCATATATCTGAACGGTAGCTGCGCAGGGCTGTCAAGCGTATCCTGGTCGGCTTTCTTTACGGGAAGTCCGGTGGGAACGGCAGTGTACCAGTAGTTGTCTGAATTCTCTTCGAGAGTAAGTCCCTTAACTACGCCCTTTGCAAGCGCCTGACCTACTATACCCGCGCCCGTCTGCCCCATTTTAGAGGTAAGCTGGTTTTCAAACGACTGGTCCTTGACGCCTACGGGAAGAGTAGAGCCGATAAGCATACGCGCATAGTTTGTGAACGAAAGCGCCGCTCCGGAAACGGACTTGGTATTGGAAACCTTCCAGCCGTTAACCGTTTCGCCCTTGAAGGACTTGTAAACGTTTTCGGTTATGGTAGGCGTAGTCTTGCCCTTGTAGTCGGAGCCCGAATATCTTACGCCCTTGTAGCGGAAGTAATTTTTAGCGCTTACCTGCTCGTCGGTTGCAGGAGTGTTATACCAGAAGCCGCCCTCACCCTCGGCGTTTTCCGCCATGGGACCGTAGGTGGAAACAATCTGTCCGTCCTCGGAATACAGATAGTCGATAAACTGAAGCGCAGCCTTAAGCTTGTCGGGATTGTTCGCCAAAGCGCCGTTTGCCGCAAGTCCGCTCGTCTTGGTTGAACGCCAGCTTTCGGTAAATCTGAAATACTCGTCAGCGGCAATCTGACCGTCCGCATTTACGTCCCACTTGGAAACGGGCGTAATAATCGGCGCAAAGTAGTAGCCGTTGGGGGTGCCGTTGGGGAAGTCCTTATGGGATACTTTGCTGTCCTCGGCAAGGAAGCCCGCAAGGGTCTGAGTCTGCGAATAGTCGTAGACCATGAAATATTCGTGTCCCTTGTTGGTATCCTTAGTGCCTATACCGGAGCTGGTACCAAAGTTGGATTTACCTGCATAGTTGGCGATAAGCCCTTCCTGCATAAGTCCGTTCATATTAGCCATAGCCTGATAGAACTGCTCTTCGGTGCGGGCGTCCTTCATGTTGCCGGCTTTGTCTATATAGGTGTATTCGTTTCTCGACGTAGCGCCGCGGACGCCGTAAAGCTGACCCGCAAGGCTGACCATATCGGGAGTTCTGTCGTTCTGACCCGAACGGGGAGTAATTCCGCCGAGAGTCTTGCCCGCACCGACCAGCACGCTTGCGTTTGTCTTGACGCAGCGAAGCATTGCGACCAAATCGTCAACGTCCCAGCACGCATCGTAGCCCACGAAGAGGTTTGCACGGTTGGACGAATTGAAGTAAGCCTTGCCGTCCTTGGTGTAGCAAACGTCGATATACGCGCGGAAGAGAGTTACGAGCTGAGCGCCCGTAGCGTTCTTATTGGCTTTCAGCGCTTCGTTCATAATATCAACGATATTTCCGCTTTCTTTGCCGTAAGCCGAGCCTGCTATCGCCTTGTAAGCCGCACCGAGGGGCTTAGCCTCGTCCTTTGCCGCCGCAGCCGCCGCAGCATAGTCCTTCTTAATTTTCTGAACATCCTTGCCGTCCGCAGTAAGCGCGTCTACCTCGTAAGCGGTAGAGCCCATGAACGCGGTTGCAGAGGTGGTTTCCGCACACGCCTCCGAGAATTTGGCGTCAGAGCCCGCAGCATCGCCGTTTAAAAGCTTTTTAGCCCAGTCGTGACGGATTATGCAGTATCTTTCTATGTCGTCGTAACCGTCGAAGTAGGGAGCGACGAGAATTTTTTCGCCTTCACCGTTGCTGGTGTTCATACCGTCCTGCAAAAGCGAGAGGTAAACGACGGGGTTTTCGTTAAGGAAGTTCCTGAAATTGGGCATATAATCGAGATATTTCGCAAGATTGAGAATGTCCGTGCCCGAGTTGGAATACGAAACCGCATACGAAAGGTCGGTGGTGAAAAGGTCGGTTGCCGCGTACATCTTTTCAGTGCTGCCCGTCTGGGTTTTCGTAGTAAGGTTTTTAAGGTTGGCGTTGGTCTGCGAACCGTCGTAAATATCGTTCCACTTGATATTGAGGTCCTTTCCTATCTGAGTCCATGCGGGCTTGAACTTTCCGTCGCCGTAGGTCGTGCCGTCGGGCAGGGTAATTTCCGCGCCGAGGTCGCGGTAGCTGGTCGAGGTGGTAAGGCTGTTGTGACCGACCGCCAGGTTAAGCGTAACCTCTTTATCTCTCTTGTAAGCGTCGTAGTTCAGCGTACCGTCATCCTTCATTATACCGTAAAGGTCTTTGCCGGTATGCTCGCCCTTGTTCTCGTCGGGACCGGTCGGCTTTTTATCGCCGCACGCCGTAAAGGACATAGCCATGGTTCCCGCCATAACCACCGATACGGCGGCTATAGCCAGCTTTTTAAAATTTTTCATTATTTTCTCCTTATATATTAATGATAATTTAGTCGTTTTATTGAATAGTCGCATAAACGCGACTGAAAGTTGACGCAGCCCGACGCGTATCGCGCAGTATAGCGCTTTAAAACTTTGCAGATACAAGCAAGACAAGAAGGGTGAGGAAAACTCGAAGGAGTGTACATAGAAGTACACGACTGAAAGTTGCCGCAGCCCGACGCAGTATCGCGCAGTATATGCGAAGTTTTTACTTACTCTTTGACGCCGCCCATATTTACACCCTTTGCAAAATACTTCTGTATAAAAGGATAAATTGCAAGTATGGGTATTACCGCGCACACGACCATCGAGTACAGTACCGAAGTCGTGGCGAAAGGATGGTTCCAGCTGTCCATCGTTTCGACGTTGCCGCCGTTTGCTATCGTTGTATATTCGTTCAAGAAGTCGCGGATATAGACCTGCACGGGCCAGCTGTACCTCTGTTCGCCGGGGATAACCTTGTACGCCCAGAAATAGCCGTTCCAGCGCGAAATTCCGAAGAACAGAGCAACCGTAGCTATCGTCGCCTTGCTCATGGGAATATATACCTTGGTAAGTATCTGCAATTCGGTTGCGCCGTCTATTCTTGCCGCCTCCTCTATTTCGGAGGGCACGCCCTCGAACGAGTTGCGAAGAAGTATGATGTTCGTCGCGTTCATGCCCATTGCGATAACGACAGTCCATTTAAGGTCGGTTATGCCGATAGAGCCGAATATCTGCGCAGTCTGCATGTAGTTCTGATACTGGGGAATGATACCCGCCGAGAACCACATGGTGAACACGAGGAAAAAGTTGAAGCCGTGCCTGCCGAGCAGTCTCTTTTTCGAAAGCGCGTACGCGCCGAGTATCGAATAGCCTAACGCCCAGACCGTACCGAAGAAGGTTACGAACAGCGTATTCGAATAGTTAATCCAGAACACGTTGTCTGTAAGCACGTACAAAAACGCCTTGCCCTGGATACCGACGGGCCATAAAATTACCTTGCCGCCGTTTACCGCGTCGCTTGACGAAAACGCCGCCGAAAGCGCGTAAACGAGGGGATAGACGCACATCAACGCAAATATAATAAGGATAAAGTACGCGACTATTCTGAAAATAAGCTCTGATACTTCTGTTTTTCTTTTCATCCCTTACACCCCTTAATACAGCGAAACGTCGGAAGCCTTGCGCGCTATCGCGTTGGAGCCGATTACCAAAATCATACCGATAAGGTTGTTCAGCATTTCCGCCGCCGTACCCATAGCCTTGTTTGCGTCGTTTGCGGACAGCTCGTTCGCAAAGGTCGAAACGACGTGCGCTACCTCGTAGTTGCTTTCCGCAACCCCGCCCGAGCCCGCGGGAAGCATACCCGTGCCGAGCAGCAGGAATATCTTTTCGTAGCCCACGGAAAGAAGTCCGCCGATTTTCATTATAAGCATTATTACGACCGTGGAAAGTATGCTGGGAATAACGACGTAACGCATCTGCGCAAGCTTGCCCGCGCCGTCAATCTGCGCCGCCTCGTACGAGGTCGGCGAAACCGCGATTACCGCCGCGAAGAATACTATGCTGTCGTAGCCCGCATGCTCCCATAGGTCGGATATTATATAAATAGCTCTGTAATATTTAGTGGTGAATACCAGTCCCTGCTCTACCATTGCGGAATCCGCACCGAACACGCTGAAAACCTTGGATACCACGCCTATCGACTGCGTGCCCGCTGCCGTGCCGCGGAAAAGTATGAGAACCAGCGAGGTTACTATAACCGTGGAAAGGAATTTGGGAAGATATACGCAGACCTGCATTATACTTCTCGCCACGTTCGAGCGCACCTCGTTGAAGAACAGCGCAAGTATAATCGGCATAGGGAAGCCGAACAGCAGCCCGTAGAACGCGGTTATAAACGTATTTCTGAACGCGCGCCAGAACTGCGGACTGTACGTTGCGTCGGTAAACAGCTGCTGGAAGTACCTAAGCCCCGTCCAGCGGTTAGTTGCAACGTGAAGCCCGTCGCCCGTTGTAGGGTCTTTGAAGCAGCCGATAAGCTCGTACATCGGCATATATTTCCAGAGAAAATATACCAAAATCATCGGTATAAGCATGGCGTAAAGACGCCAGTCTTTGAGTATACCGAAGCCCGTGCTTTTCCACTTGTTCCTCTCGGTTTCGTCCCTTACCTGCTGCTCGGGCGACATGCTGTATTTGCCTGTCGCCTCGTCGTAGATAAGGAAGTCGTCGCATTTGAGTTTGAACATTGTCGAATTTTCCTCCAAATCGCTATTAAAGTGTTTTGCTTGTGTGCTTGCACACAAGCAAAGGGCGCGCCCTTTGCGTCGTAATTATTTTTTATTTGCCGAGACCGTCATCCCAGCGTTTGAGTATCGATACCGACTCTTCGTCTATTTCGATAGGCTCGTCCCCGAACTCGTCGCGGCGGGCACGCTCCTTCCTCTCTTTATCCTGACGGATAAGGTAATGCTTCTGGTCCTCGAACATTCCGTCAAGCCGACGAAGAACCATAATAACCGCTATTGCCGCCGCAAGCGACAGCGCGCCGTATACGCCAAACCCGAAGTTGACCGCCGCAAGCGCACCGAAGTCTCCGCCGAACGCCGCGCCCGCGCAGGTCAGCCCCAAATTGACCGACACCCAGCCCGTTACGATATACGCAAGCGTCAAATACCATTTGCCGCGCAGCCTTTCCTTGCCTACGAATTTAGTCAGCAGCAGCACGGACAGTATACACGCGTTACCTATTATATAAATAATATAGCTTTGCCAGCTTCCGCCCTGCGCGGCGCAGAGTATAACCCCGTCCGCGGCGGCATAAATCCCGCCGACCCAGCCCCAGCGCATAATCACCGTAAGCGACAGCGCGAGCATGAAATTTACGTAATATTTATCGACGGCGGTTTTAAACCAGAATTTGAATGCGCAAAATATCAGCAACTCGGAAAGGCCCAATACCAACGCAAAAAAGAACAAATCGGTAAATTTATACTGCCTGAATGAGATTAATCTTCCGTTTTTTCGCATTTTTAAAATTTAAAACATTTTTCCATTATATAAAATGTTAGTATATTTCAGTTTACAGGGCAATTATATCATAGGGTTTGTTAAAAATCAATACTTTTTTTTATTGTTTCACTTATTTTTTTATGGTATAATTAATTCACAAAAAACAGGGGTAACTAATGAAAACTTTACATTTAACACCCGATTGTGACGTGCAAAATGCCGTAAACGGGTCCGACGCCGACGTAATTTACCTTGCCGCGGGCGTTTATAATCAGAAAATAGAGATAACCCGCAGCAACGTAAAGCTTATAGGCGCGGGACGGGAAACGAAAATAACCTACGGAGACTACGCAAAAAAAATTCACGCCGACGGTAAAGAATACAACACCTTCCGCACCTACACGCTGTGCGTGACGGGCGACAACGTACGCCTTGAAAATTTTACGGTGGAAAACTCGAACACCGCCCCGGAAACGGTGGGACAGTGCGTCGCGCTGTCGGTGCACGGCGACGGCTTCGTCGCCTGCGATATGGACCTTGTTTCCACTCAGGACACGCTTTTTTTGTCGCCTTTCCCCGACGATTTGGTAACGAGATACCGCGGCTTTATCCCCCGCAATCAGCTTTACGGAGAGGGCGGCAACGTCCACCTTTTCAAAAACTGCCGTATAAGTGGAACGGTAGATTTTATTTTCGGCTGCGCCGAGGCTTACTTTTCGCACTGCGATATTATTTCCCTGAAGGACGCGCGCGGAGTAGGCTACGTCGCCGCGCCCGCACACCCGCTTTATGCCAAGCGCGGATTTACCTTTACGAACTGCGCGTTCGTTTCCCGCGGGGCGGAGGACGGCAGCGTTTACCTTGCACGGCCGTGGCGCGACTACGGCAAGTGCGACTTTATAGGCTGCACCCTCGGCAAACATATTAACGCGGCGGCGTTCGATAAATGGAACGACACCGAGCGCGACAAAACCGCGCGCATGGGATATTACGGCATAGGCAAAGTCGAAGCCCCCTGGGCGACAAAGCTGACCGAAAAGCAGGCTAACGACATTATAGCCGACTGCGCGCGGAAATTTAAAGCTGTTAATATATAAAATTGTCGTAAAAAGTAACCCGCGCGGCTTGCTGCCGCGCGGGTGGTTTTATGCTTTTTTTCTTAGTGCTACGCCCACGCTCTCCACTGCAAGCGCAAGAGCGGAAAAGACGAGTATTACCACGGGAACAACGAAGCTCAGCCGTAAGTCCTCCTCGGCAATAACGTCGCACATAGCGTACATAAGCTCTATGGTGAACGCAAGATAGATTGCGGACAGCACTACCGACGCTATGCAAAGCCCCAGGCAACCCTTCCTGCCGTTTGCTATCGACGATAGCTTTCTGTATATCGTCACGCCTGCAACCGTCGCAAGCGCAATCGCCGCGGCGCCGCCGACCGTAGCGTAAATAATAATTTTATTCATCATCTCATCTTGCTCAACGGAAAGCAGCATTAGCTGCATAGACCCGAACGAGCCGACCGACATTCTGTCGGTAACCTGGGCGCCCAACGAAATAGAGCCCGAGGGCAGCGCAACCACAGAAACGATAACGACCGCCAGAACGGCAACCGCCGCGCTGACTACGTTAGTTGCTATCGCGCCGCAGATTGCCTTGATGTTAGAGGCCGCCGTAAACAGCACGCCCAGCCCGAGAAATATTCCGCCCGTTATAAGCCCCGCCTTAGTGGGCGCGGAAAACGCCACCTTTGCCAGATTGCTGCTCGCCGACGACAGTAAAAGCAACAGCGTTGCAAGCAACGCGTACGCAAGGAAGGTTGCCGTAGCGGGCGCAACTACGTTCGCTTGCTCCTTTTTGTAATACCGTTTGTACGCCTTGAAGCCCGTAAGCGCGGAGAGCGCAACCACGGCAAGTATACCCAGCGCGGAAATCACCGTTCCGAGTACGACGGGGAAATATATCCCGAATTCGCGCGCCTCGCCTATAAACGACCAACTGAAAATTCCTTCAAGCGTGTTTACCATCTGCGCGGCGTCGTCGTAAGCGTTGCCGAAATAATAGTAAAGGGTGTTCGTTTCAACGCTGCGCCCCGCAACCTCGAGCGATACGCCCGCGGCGAAAGTAAACGCAAGCCCCATAACCGCAGCAATAATAACGCAAATTACACCCGCAAGCCCTATCCACCATTTCAGTTTTTCCACGGGTTCTGCATTTTTTTCACGTACCGACGCTCCGCACTGCGTACAGAACGCGCCCTCCGTCTCCGCTCCGCACTTATAGCACACCTTTTTACCGTCAAGCCGCATCCCGCACTCGGGGCAGAATTTTGCGTTCGGCTCGCGTTTCGCGCCGCAACGCGGGCAAACCGTATCGTCAACATACTTTTCGCCGCATTCGGGACAAAACTTGCCCTCGAACTCGTGCCCGCATTTTGAACATTTGTGCATCTTTTCCTCTCCTTAAAATTTTTTATTTATTATATAATATAACTTAATGTTATAAATGTCAATATTAAGTTGACAAATAGTTTTTTGAGTGTTAATATTAAAACACGTGTTGCAAAACAAGTGTTTTAGGAGGTATTATGCCGCAGAAAGCAAAATTCAGCAGAGAAGAAATTATAAACACCGCCGTTAATGTGGTCGAAAGCGACGGTATTGCGGCGTTGACCGCACGCACGCTCGGAGAACGGTTAGGCTCGTCCGCAAGACCGATTTTTACGGTTTTCCACGGTATGGACGAAGTTATGCACGGCGTTACCCGCTATGCAAGCGCGCTTTACAAAAGCTACGTTGCCGAAGGGCTTGCGTCCTCGCCCGCGTTCAAGGGCGTAGGCACCGCATATATACGCTTTGCAAGCGAGCACCCCAAGTTGTTCAGGCTCTTGTTTATGAGTGAGCGCATCGATGTTCCAGATGCGGACAGCGTTCTGGGGATTATCGAGGAAAGCTACGACGAAATTTTACACTCTATTACGGACGGCTACGGCGTAGACGAGGCAACGGCAAAGCGGCTATACCTGCATTTGTGGATTTACACCCACGGAATAGCGACGCTTACGGTAGATAAAACCTGTCGGTTCGGCGCAGAGGAAATTTCCGCACTGCTCACGGAGGTATTCAAGGGTCTGATTAAAGGTGAAAAGTATGATTAAGGCGCAAAACGTAACCAAATCCTACGGCAAAACACAAGCTTTGAAGGACGTTTCCATTGAAATTGCCGACGGCGAATTTGCTGTAATTCTCGGCGCGTCGGGTTCGGGCAAGTCCACGCTTTTAAACGTGCTGTCGGGGCTTGAACGGGCGGACGGCGGCGTCGTTACGGCGGACGGCGAAAACCTGTCCGAGAAAAACGAAGCCGAGCGCACCGATTTCAGACGGCGCACGGTCGGGTTTATCTTTCAGCAATACTACCTACTGCCCCACCTCAACGTGCAAAACAACGTAAAAATGGGCGCGGCGCTTGCGGACAACAAGGACTATCTTGAAATTATAGCTTCACTCGGACTCGAGGATAAGCTGAAAGCAATGCCCAACGAGCTTTCGGGCGGACAGCAGCAGCGCGTATGTATCGCCCGCGCGCTTGCAAAGCGTCCCAAATATCTGTTTTTGGACGAACCTACTGGCGCGCTTGACGAGGCTACGGGACGCGAAGTGCTGGACTATATAATGCGCGAGCGGGCAAAGTCGGGCTGTACTATGATTATGGTCACACACAACCCCGCCATTGCCGAAACCGCAGAAAAGGTAATTAAAATGAACAGCGGCAAAATAGTGGAAGTAAGCAAAAACGCGCACCCCAAAACCGCTTACGAAATAGGGTGGTAATATGATAGCGTTAAAGGACGGACTGAAATTTTCCGGCGTGACGGTCGTATGCTTTTGCGCCGTCTTCGTGTGTACGTTTTTTATGAATTTCTACGCGGACGTTCTACCGCTTAAAGAAAGCGTAAGCGCGGAGGCGCTGCCGCTGTATACGGCGCAGCTTGCCACGGCGAAAATGGTCTGCGGAATTACGGGCGGATTTCTGTCGGTAATAGCCGCGATAATGGTGGTTTTTTACATAAGGATATACGTTGACAGCCACCGCCGCGCGCTGGGCACGTTCAAGGCAATGGGCTATTCGAACGCAAAAATAGCCGCAAGCTTCCTCGTGTTCGGTGCGAGCGTATTAACCGGCTGCGCGCTCGGCTTCGGGCTGGGCTGGGCAATTATGCCGTTCATATACAAAGAGCTTGCCGTCGAGGGTATGGCGGAAATAACGCCGACCTTCCACGCCGCGCTGCCCGTATACCTGATAGTAGCTCCGACGGCGGTATTTACGGCCGTTGGGTACCTCTACGCGCTTGTGACGCTGCGCAAACCACCCCTCGAGCTTATGCGCGGAACCAAAAAGTTAAAGGTCAGGGCGCGCCGCTGCCGCAAGGACAGACCCTTACTCGTAGAAATGTGTTTAAGCACGCTGTCCGCAAAAAAGATGCTTGCGTTTTTCGTCGCGTTCTCGTGCTTCTGCTTTTCTGCAATGGTGCAGATGGGCGCTTCGATGCAAAGCCTTGCCGAGGGTACTATGGGCGCAATGATACTCGCTATCGGGCTGGTGCTTGCAGCGGTATCTATGATTATGGCAATGACCTCGCTGGTAAGAAGCAATGCGGCGAATATCGCCGTTATGCGCGCTATGGGCTTTTCCGCAAAGGAGCGGTTTGCGGCGGTTTTCCTCTGCTATATTCCCGTTGCCGTTATCGGCTTTGCACTGGGTACGGTTTACCAGTATATACTGCTGAAGATTATGATTAATCTCGTTTTCAGCGACGTTGCCGAAATACCGGAGTACTCTTTCGACGTGCCGGCATTTTTTATAACGCTTGCGGCGTTCGCAATATGCTACGCCGCGATGTTTGCCTTTTTCCTGTACAAAGCCGACAAAGCAACTATTAAAGAAACCTTTACGGAATAAACTTATAGCCCGCCATTCGGCGGGCTATTTCAATTTTTTTAATATTTCCGCAATATGTTCGGCATTGCTTACGGCACAATCGAAATCCTTTTTGTCCGGCGGCAGGTCAACGCGTTCAAGAAATTGCCCGCAACGACATAACTGTTCGACGATTGCGTTTTTTACTTTACAAAATCCCTGACCGCTTCTGCTGAAACCATACAGGAATTTTTCATAATAAATTATATAATTTTCACAATTAAAACAGTATTCAGCTTTTTCCCGCATCTTGCTCTTCCTGTAAAATTTGCCTTATTGCCGACAGTCTGAAAAATATACCCCTTAAAACACGAGCATTACTAAATTGATTACCGCCATAGCAATATTCGGAATTACTGCGCCATTCAGCGCAAGTATCGTCGCAGTCTTTTATCTGACGGTGTTTATAACAATTCCCTGCTCTTTCCTTATTAAAGTGCGTATCCTTTTTTGTATATAGTGGTCTGTAATATCCGCAATTACCGCATATATTTTTTTCTTTCATAATTTATATCTTTTGTGACCAATTTGGTCTAAAATTATTATATGACCAATTTGGTCAATAGTCAAGTGTTTTGTCCAATTTGGTCTATAATTTTTTTAAGGTTAATCTATGAAAGAAAGAATAAAAGAACTTCGTATTGAAAAAGGTTTAAAATTAAAAGACGTTGCAGAATATTTAAACTTAAATGTGCGTACGGTTTATCGTTATGAGGACGGAACACGAGAACCGTCAATTTCAATTCTTATAAAGCTTTGTGATTTGTTTGATGTATCTGCCGATTACCTTATCGGTCGTACGGATAATTATTAAATAAAAAACACCCCCGAGCACACAAGCGCTCGGGGGTGTTTTTTATTAAATCAGAAGCCGAAATATTCCGCAGCGTTGTTGTAGCAAATATCTTCTACTATCTGACCCAGCCGCTTCATTTCGCTTGCGGGGTATTGCCCGCTTTCTACGAGACGGCCGAGCATCTGACAGAGTATGCGCCTGTAATATTCGTGACGGGGATAAGCGAGGAATGAGCGGCTATCTGTAAGCATGCCTACCGACTGCGCGACAAGTCCTACCTGCATAAGCGTTTCGAGATTTTGGCGCATTCCGTCCTGCTGGTCGAGGAACCACCACGCCGTGCCGACCTGCACCCTGCCCTTAACGCCCTCCTTCTGGAAGCAGCCCGCAAGCACGGTAAGCGCGTAATTGTCGCGCGGGTTAAGGCAGTACAGTATAGTTTTGGGCATACCGCCGTCCTTGTCCAGCTCACCCAAAAGCGCGGACAGCTTTTCCATATAAACCGCGTCCTCTATCGCGTCGTAGCCGGTGTCGGGCCCGATTTTTTCAAGCATCGACTTAGAGTTGTTTCTCAGCGCACCGATATGGTACTGCTGTACCCAGCCGTATTTTGCGTACTCTTTGGCAAGCTCAACGAGAACATAGCCCTTGTACTTGTCCTGCTCCGCATCCGTAACGGGCTGACCCTTCATTCCCTTTAAGAAAATTTTGTTCGCCTCTTCGTAAGTCGCGGGCGCATAGTGCACTACGTCGAGCGCGTGGTCGGACAGCTTGCTGCCCATTCCGTCGAAAAACTTAATTCTTTCGGCAAGCGCGTCAAGCATATCCTGCAATGTTTTTAATGGTCTTTTCACTACGCCTGCAAGCTGGTTTACCCAGTCCGCAAACCAGCTAAGCTCCACATTGATAGCCTTGTCGGGACGGAACGCGGGACGAACCTTTACTTTGAGAGTTTTATCCGCGTTCATTTTTTCGTGCCATTCGAGGCTGTCGACCGGGTCGTCCGTGGTGCAGACAGTCTTTACGTTGAACTTATACATCATTTCACGCGCGGTCAGCTTTTCAAGAACCTTGTTGGCTTTATCCCATATAACCTTTGCGTTTTCGGGATTTATAACCTCGTCGATGCCGAAGTATCTTCTCATCTCGAGGTGCGACCAGTGATACAGCGGGTTGCCCACAAAATAGGGCATCGATTCGACAAACTGCAAATACTTTTTGTAGTCGTCGTCGGGCCCCGAAATAGAGTCCTCCTCATA
>CATJZR010000050.1 GCA_949745625.1 uncultured Eubacteriales bacterium
ATACCCGCGCTGGACGGCAGTAAAGTAATTTTCTGCCTTATCGAGTGGATATTCCGAAAACCGGTGCCGCGCAAGATAGAGGCAATTATCCACGCCGTAGGCTTTGTGCTTATTTTGGGTTTTGCCGTTCTTGTCGACGTCTTGCAATTTCTATAAACCTTACGTTTAATCGGTGTATCTTAATTGCGCCACCTTATGACGAAGTAATCGCATATCAAGCGTAAACCTTACGTTTAATCGGCATATCTTAATTGCATCAGTGTTTTAAACTTAAAAAATAAAAAGCTATTGAAAAATAGCTTTTTTATTTTTAATAATCAGTTCGACCTAAAATAAAATCAACTGAACATTCGAGAAAATCTGCAAGCTTCTTTAAATTTTCGATAGATGGCAATGAAGTCGCAGTTAACCAACCGTGAATGGTATTCCAAGAGATATGTTTGGTTTCGTGTAATGCTTTTTGCGATTTGCCCTTTAAAGCTAAAATTTGCCGCAATCGAATGTTGAAAGGTTGTATCGGCTTGTATAATAGTTCACGTTTGGGATAATCGGATAAGCCTATCAGATAGTCCGCAGAGCAGTTAAAGAATTCTACAAATGCCACCAAATATTTAAAATTGGGTACAGATTTACCTGTTTTATATAGTGAAATTTTAGCGCGAGGAGTTTTCATTGCTTGTGCAAGCGAATTTTGCGTATAACCGTCCTCGTTCATAAGTTCTGTATGCTGTTCGGATAAATTCGACATAATTCTTCCAAAAAAGTGTTTATTCTGCAATTTATTATCTTCTTAAACTTAACAACATGCTTGCAATGTTAAGAAACAGAAGATATAATTGAATTACACTAAATTTTGCGCACATTTAGAAGAAATTATTTTAGAAAAACGAAAGGAGAAGGTTATGAAGGTTTTAACAAAGGAATGGCTCAAAGATTTTGATTTACTTGAAGTAGAGAATATGCTAAATTATAAAACGGATAAAAAAATACCGTTTGTATTTACAAACGGCGGGA
Organism: uncultured Eubacteriales bacterium; assembly: GCA_949745625.1. Classification (GTDB taxonomy): domain Bacteria; phylum Bacillota; class Clostridia; order Christensenellales; family Borkfalkiaceae; genus Coproplasma. Next base: position 1,015 of record CATJZR010000050.1, read on the forward strand.
CTGATTGTATAGCAAAAGAAGATTTACATACTGTAAAAACAAATCTTAATGTCACGGACAGGGAAAACAGTATCAGTTTTGTTTTATTACCCGATATTTTTGAATATTATCCCGAATATTCGGAAACTGCTATGGAGCCCGAAAGGGCATCGTTTGAGGATGAATTTTTCTCGCAATATATAGACAGACTGCGCGCTATTTCGTATCTTCCGCAGGAAATATTAAAGCTTGTAAAAGATAAGCGAATGCTTGCGCTCGGCTATGCTGAAAGCGCAGTTAAAAAGATGATAACGGAATATATTAACAGCAAGCAAAAAAATATTTACAAAACATACGATAACAGCTATAAAGTTTCCAAGCAGGCGGAAAGTGGACTTACGGTTTGTGAACAATTAAAATATCATC
>CATJZR010000051.1 GCA_949745625.1 uncultured Eubacteriales bacterium
TAAAGCTGCCCCTGCCGAAGACCCCAAACTCAAACAGCGCAGACAGAGGGCGGAGGAAGAGAAGCGCGCGCTTCTCGAACAGCAGCGCAGGGCTGAAATTGCCGCGGAAAATGCTAAAAACGAGAAACAGCGTCAGAAGGCGGAGGCAGAGCTTCGTCGCCTTCACGACCGTCTTGACGACGTTAACACCCAAATTCAGAATATGCAGAGGAATTCCGCCCGCCGCGAAGCCGATAACGGCGATTACGTAAAGGCTCAGGTAAATGCGGAGGTTGCACGCGTTCGTGCGGAAATGGAAGCCGAACGTGCCCGTGAGAATGCGAGAAACGAAATAGAGCGTGCCCGCGCAGAGGCGGAAATTGCCTCTCTTCGCGCTCAGTCGATTGCGCAGCATCCTTCCTCAAGCATGGATAACGGCGAATACGTCAAAGCAAAGGTCGACGCCGAGCTTGCTCGCGTCCGCGCCGAAATGGAAGCGGAGCGCGCCAAGGCAAAGGCTCAGCAGGAAATAGACAAGTACAAGGCGGATGCGGAAATCGCACGCCTTAAAGCACAGGCGGCAGGCGGCAGCAGACAAACCGATTCCGACGACGTGCGTTCGCGCATTGACGCCGAGGTCGCACGCGTCCGCGCCGAGCTTAAAGCCGAAAACGATAGGTTAAGCTCGCAGGCCCAGATTGACAGGGCTCAGGCGGATGCCGAAATCGCACGCCTTAAATCGCAGATTGCAACCAACCCGTTCCCCGTTCAGGCTCACGCCGAAAGCGCGGAAATAGTCAAAGCAAAGGTCGATGCCGAACTTACTCGCGCGCGTGCCGAAATTGAAGCCGAGCGCAATAAGATACAGGCTCAGGCAGAGCTTAACAGAATTGCGGCGGAAGCAGAAATTGCCAAGCTCAAAGCCGAAATTAAAGAAATGCCCCGCGAGGTTGCGGCAGCGCCCGTTCATCAGCAGGTGGTTGATAACAGTGCGCTCGTAAAGGCGCAGATGGAGGCGGAGCTTGCCAGAACGCAGGCTAAGAACGATATAGAGCGCGCCAAGGCAGATGCGGAAATAGCCCGCTTGAAGCAGCAAATCGAGGCGCAGAACAGTGCGCCCGTACAACAGGCGCAGCAGGTCGATAACAGCGCGATAATCAAAGCGCAGATGGAAGCAGAGCTTGCGAAACATCAGGCAAGAACCGAAATAGAGCGCGCCAAGGCGGATGTGGAAATTGCCCGTCTTAAACAGGAAATCGAAGAGGCAAAACGCCGTGTAGACCCTCCCAAGTCGGAGAACAGCAGTGACGTTATCAAGGCAAAGGTAGAGGCGGAGCTTGCAATGGCTCGCGCTCAGATGGAAATGGAGCGTGTAAAAGCGCAGGCTCAGGCGGAAATAGACAAGGTTAAAGCGGAGGCCGAAATTGCCAAGCTCAAAGCGCAGGCTATGACGTCTAAGCCCGTTGATAGCGGTTCGGACGCAGACCTTATCAGGGCAAAGGTAGAGGCGGAGCTTGCTACCGCCCGCGCCCAGATGGAGGCTGAACGCGCCAAGGCAAAGGCTCAGGCGGAAATAGACAAGGTAAGAGCGGAGGCCGAAATTGCGAAAATGCGCGCCGACGCTTACGTATCCGGTCAGCCGCAGGCGCAGGAGCATAATGGCGACGATGCCGTCAAGCAGCTGGTAGAGGCGGAGCTTGCAAAAGCGCGCGCTACTATGGAAGCGGAGCGCATCAAGGCAAAATCCGAATCGGAAATCGAAATGGCTAAGGCTCAGGCGGAAATTACCCGTCTTAAAGCTCAGATTGCTTCACATCCCGAGGTCAACAAGAACGGCAACAGCGACTTTATCAGAGAAAGAGTTGAAATGGAGCTTACAAAGGCGCGTGCGGAGCTCGAAGCCGAGCGCATGAAGATGAGGGCTCAGCAGGAAATAGACAAGGCTCATTCAGAGGCGGAAATAGCGCGTATGAAGGCTCAGCTTGTACCTGCGCAACAGCCTTTCGGTATGTCGCCCTACGGGCAGCCTTTCAACCCGTACGCTCAGCCGTATAATCCCTACGGACAGCCCATGCCCGGCATGCAGCAACAGTCGGACAGCGCTATTGCCATGATGAAAATGGAAATAGAAATGGAAAAAATGCGTTCCGAACAGCGCGTTCAGCAGGAAGCTAACCGTGCGAATCAGGAAATTGCGCAAATTAAATTCCAGGCAGCGCAGGAAGCTTCGGCTATGAAAATGGCTAACGAGCTTATGAAGATGCGTTCGGACCAGAATCCTCAGGCGCCGTATAATCAGCAGTCGCCCTACGGACAGCATACTCAGTACGGACAGCATGCAGGAATGCAGCAACAGCTGCCTCCCGCAGTTCAGCCGATAATAATAAACACGGCGGAGCAGCAGCCTGCGAAAAAGGTAATTGACGTAGATTCTCAGCAATACCGCTACAACCAGCAGGCGCCTGCGCAGGGTGCGCCCAACGTCCCGCCCGATTCCGTTATGACGAGCACGACGACTACGACTACCCGCGTGGAGCCTCAGAAAAATACGAGCCATAGGGTCGCCTCCAACGACTTTTACGATGTGGACGGCTTCTACGACGCGTACAGCGGCAACTTTAACGGAAATAAGTAATAGATATTATGCAGGTCACTGAAACGGCAGAGCAAAATGCTCTGCCGTTTTTCTATTTGGCAAAAATGCCATAAAATACCTTAACGCCCATAAAATGAATATAATAAGATAGAAAAAGGAAGATAAGGGCGGCAGAAACTTGACGAAAAAGGTAAAAAGGCATTAAGAATGTTGACAATATAGAAGTTTGATAGTATAATAACTAATGATAAAAAAGAATTGGGAGACTGCGCCCAAAAGGGCGAAAAAAGACCCCGAAATAAAAAAAATAATCATTTTAGAGAGGTACGGTATGAAAATTACGGGTACTAAAAAATTATTGATAATATTCTTTGCTCTTGTGTGCGCGCTTGCTGCCGGCGTCGGCATTTTTGCAACGCGTTATTCGTCGCGCGGCAGGGTTTACGCCGAAACGTATATTCCTGCGACGGACGTGCAGGCAGAGAGTGAGGAGGAAGATTGCGATAAAAAGCTTGTCGAAGAAGAATACGACGAGCGCTTTGACGAGCAAGCAATTAGGGAAATTTCCGAAATTCTTGAAGTGGAATATGAATTGGCGCGTCTTTATTGTCACATTAAGGAAGTAGATGCGTTTAAGCTTTTATCCTTACTTTTAGAAAATAACGAAAATTATACCAGTGCAATTTATGACGATATAATTATATTTAAAGATTCTTACGGTAACGGCGAGGTTGCTGTTGCCAAAGAAGATGAATCTAAAGACTGGTTCGTTTCTCCCGATGAGGTTGCCGGTTATGCCAGCGGCTGGATAATGATAAAATACAGCGAAAATAACCTGACCGGAGTTATGAATTTTTATGTGGAAAATCTCAATGCAACCAGTTCCTCTAATCAGTGGACGAATATTAATTCTCAGGTAATAAACAACGCAAATATACATATCCCCAACGGCGGTTTTAGCGCTATGGGCAGATATGAAGCTGTATTCGACTCAAGTACGGTAAGGGACGTCTGGAAGGACGTTTATACTAATACCGTTTGCACTTCAGGTCCGCACAATTTTAATTGTTCAGAATTTTATCAATGTGGGTTTAAAGCCACGGTAGAGCTTGAACCGGGTCAAAGATTATATCTGGCTTATACCTCGCGAATAGAAAGCGGTTCGAATCTTTTTATTTATAGCGGTGGAGCTCATGCTCCCGGAAGCAGTGCGCACATTCAAGAAACGATTTGGTATTCCTCGGCCACGAATGCCGGGCAGACTTCACATATCATTGTTGACGGCGACGCCCCTACGGGGACGGTGTTTGGTGTGTATAGAGGAAGTTGCAGTACCTCCTCAGCTCACAGGTTCAGGCGATTTTCATGGTACAATTACGGCTCTTCTTGGACATGGTCCAGTACGTCCAATGCAAATTACTTGAATAGAAGCAGCGGCTATTGGGCGTACTGGATTGAGGTGGTTCGTAAAGACCCGCCCAAACCTACGCTTGCCGCCGTTGACGGCGGACCTTCGACCGATACAAAAGAGGCTTATTACGAGGGTGAACCCGTGACGCTTGCTATGACGCCCGATTACGGCGCTTCCACGCTCGTGTGGTCGGCGGCAACCAACTCGAGTTTTTCCAGCCCCGACAGCTCGGTAACGCTTAAATCCCGTTCTCAGCACGGTATAGAATCTACTTTAGGAAACAATTTTACTCCTGCGAATATCGTAGTGCAATCTTCCGCTGCGGGAACGCACTATATAAAGTTAGAGTCGGTTACGGGGCGATGGGCGGACGGCACGCGTGACCCCGCAATATTCAAACTGATAATAAAGACCAGAGAAACTACAAGGCCAAGTATGCAGGGCGGAACGGGAGTTTCCGCCAACGGCAAAGAAAAGGTTGTGCATTATAACGGCGACTATCAGACGGTTACGTTTATTAACGCCGACAAAAACTTCGTAAGCTACGTTGCTCCCGGTATGATTGAAGAGTCCTGGGAACAGGTCGGCGGGGTGTGGACGCTTGTTCTAAAGCAAAAGGAGAGGGGCAAGTATACCATTAACCTTGCAATATCCAATCCTGCGGGCTGCGTCTGGTCGGATACCAAGACTACGGAAAGTTTGCAATTTACCTTCCAGATTAAGGAAATGCTTATTAAA
>CATJZR010000052.1 GCA_949745625.1 uncultured Eubacteriales bacterium
AATCAAGTACGTCGTTGTACTTTTCGGGAGTAGATATCATTTTTGTGCCGTATATTTGTAAAGCTAAATGATTGCCTTTAATGCCTTTGAAATCTTTTTGCGTGGCAAATTTGCCTTCAACCGAGAATTTAATACCTTCCCGCGTAAAATTAACAAAACCAAGCTCGCCGCTCTTCTTGTAGTCCAAAGCCGCATAAGCACCGTTAAGAAATCCGATTAGGGTGTTATTTGCGGCTACTATATTGTCTCTCGTGTCTTTCAAATACGCTACGGTTCTGTTGATTTGTTTCTCTGTTTTATGCATAAGAACAGCGAACGTAACGGTAGCTATTAAAAGCAAACCGCATAACGCTACAAAACAATACGTATACGGATATTTAAATCCTACACCGAGTAGTGACAATGGAGTAAGTATCGCAAAAAGAACCGTAAGATTTTTGAATAGTTTTATACGCTTTTCCAATAAGCGTAAGTCAACATTGTCTTTCATATTTGTCTCCGTTAAATTACTGATTATAATAGTTTCATATTAGCATAACCGTACTAAAAAAGCAAGGACATTATAGTCCTTGCTTTAATCTCTATTTAAAACATCCTTTCGGGGGCTTTTTTTATAGTTTTTTAATTTCCGAAAGCGCGTTTTTCAAGAAAGCTTCCGCTACGGAATCCTTTCTTATAGCTTCGAGCGCCTTGTCGGGGTCGAACCAGACTGCTTCGGTAAGCTCGTTTGCGTCGAGAGATACTTCGCCGTTTTCTGCCATTATAAGAAAGTTTAACATCAGCACATTTTTAGGCTCGTGATAGCGCGACCCCATATATTTAAACTTTACGGTATCCAGTCGGGTTTCTTCTTTGAACTCGCGCGTGACGGCTTTTTCCGCCGTTTCGCCCTTCTTTATATATCCCGCAAATAGAATATAATCTTCGTTGTTTAAGTGCTTAGCAAGCAGAATTTTATCCTTCGTTCTGTTAGTTACAACCATACTTACAGCCGTTGCAAAGCGGGGGAAACGGTATTCCGCGCACTTATTGCAATAGGGTACAAGCCCTTCGTCCTGTTTAAACATAAGCGTAAGCTTTTCTCCGCATACGGTACAGTACATATTTACTCCTTTTTGCCGAATAACGGCAACTAAGTTATACAATTAATTGTTTTCAAGTATTATTATATATCGGACTGCGCAAGATTGCAATAGTTATTTTTCAAGATTAGGTAAATTATTGACTTATTTTCGCCGTTATTATATAATCTTTATTATAAAACCGAAAAGGGTAGGCTGATATGGATTTTGAAAAAATAAAAAAGCTTTTAAAAGATAACGGACAGGAGCAGCTTTTAGAGTACTATGGCGAGCTTGACGGTGAACAGCGCGCGCAGCTGCTTGAAGACGTTTCTAAAATTAATTTTTCGGTGACAGACTGTATAAACAATCACGTTGCCGACAAAAATTTAAAGGATATAGCAACCGTTCCCGCAAAAAGCCTCGGCGAAATTGCGGCTCACCGCGACGAATACCGTGAAGAGGGGTTAAAGCTGCTTCGCGACGGTAAGGTCGCTGCAGTAATTCTGGCGGGCGGTCAGGGCACGCGTCTCGGTTTCGATAAACCCAAAGGCATCTTTAACGTCGGCATAACGCGCACTCTTACAATTTTCGGTCAGCTAATGAGCAATATCAAAGACGTTACGGACGCATACGGTGGATATTTCTATCTGTTTATTATGACAAGCGAAATAAATCACGACGAAACGGTGGCGTTCTTTAAGCAAAACGATTACTTCGGTTATCCTGCGGATAAAATCCGTTTTTATGTTCAGGATAAAGAACCCGTTTGCGGACTGGATGGCAAAATTTTGCTTGCGGATAAACACCGCGTAGCCTTTTCGCCGAACGGCAACGGCGGCTGGTATTCCTCGCTTGTCAATAGCGGGCTTCAACAGCTGCTGAAAAAAGAGGGCATCGAATGGCTGAACGTGTTCAGTGTGGATAACGTATTGCAAAGAATTTGCGACCCCGTGTTTATGGGCGCTACTTCGCTTTCGCGTAGCTTCTGCGGCGCAAAGGTGGTTAGAAAAACCTGTCCCGAGGAGCGCGTCGGGGTGCTTTGTTCGATAGATGGCAGACCCGACATAATAGAGTATTACGAAATTCCGCAGGACATTGCGGCAGAGAAGGATGAAAACGGCGAGCTTAAATACCCGTACGGAGTTATTCTTAATTATCTTTTCAATGTACATGTTCTTGACGCGATAATAAGCTGGAAGCTGCCTTATCACCTTGCAAAAAAGAAGGTTGCGCACATCGTAGACGGTGTAATTAAAACACCTGACGAGCCCAACGCTTATAAATTCGAAACTCTTGCCGTCGATATGGTGAGATATATGGGTAGCTGTCTTGCCTTTGAGGTGGATAGAGAGAAAGAGTTTGCTCCCGTGAAGAATCCTACGGGTGTGGATAGCGTTGAATCTGCAAGAAAATTGCTTGAAAAGAACGGCGTTAAACTTTAAATAGGGAAAATAAATGAAAAAATTACTTGGTTTTTTAGCCGCTGCGATACTGTCCGTAACCATGCTTTTTGCGGGCTGTTCCCTTGCAGGGGCGGACGGAACGGACGGCAGAGACGGTAAAGACGGACAGAACGTAACCATCGACGACATTTACCAAAAATACGTGGCCGAGCACGGCGAAACATCGTTTGAGGATTTTTTGAAGGAATATCTAAGCTATACAAACGACGAGTTGGAGGCGGCGGTAAGTCTGCGCGCCACGATAAACCGTTCGCTTATGTCTGGCGTCTCTATTCTTACGAAATTCAGTTATACAAGCTACCGCCCCAGCAGTCTTTTTCCGGGACAGCAGTCGCAGCAGACCTCGTATAAGGTATATACAGGTTCGGGCGCAATTTTGTGGATGGATAAGGCGTCGGGCGATGCGTATGTCGTCACGAATTGCCACGTTATATACGACGATTCGTCGGACTCGGTTTATTGCAACGATATAAGGCTTTACCTCTACGGACAGGATATAGCAGGCGTTAATTTTCTTTTGAGCGGTAACGACATTACGGGCGACGATAATTACCGTATTCCCGCAGAAATCGTCGGAGCGTCCCAAAATTACGATATAGCGCTTTTAAAGGTGACGGGGAGCGAGGTTTTAAAGCGTAGCGACGCCGTCGCCGTTAGCGGCAACAAATCGGTTACGGGCGCTTTGAACGACAGCTTCGTTCCGGATGCGACTTCTTACGTCGGCGAGACTGTGTATGCTATAGGCAACGCTTCCGGCGAAGGAATGTCGGCAGCCAACGGAATAATTTCCAAAGACAGTGAAAATATCGATGTCGCTCTTTCCGACGCCGATAAAAATTCTTATTACAGTTACAGGGTACTGCGCACGACCGCCGCGATAAATCATGGAAATTCTGGCGGAGCGCTGTACAACGCTTCCGGCAAAATCGTAGGGATAGTAAACGCTAAGGACGAGGGTGAGGACGTAGACAATATGGGCTACGCGCTACCCGCGAATATGGTGCGCCGCCTCGTGGTTTCGATTTATGACAGCTACGTTGCAAATGGTAACAAACCTATTTCCGGCGAGAACGGTACTAAATGCGGAATCAACAAAGCTTATTTGAACGTACAGACAAAGGTTTCCGACAGCTACGCAAGGCTGAGCAACGACGGTATTGCGGTTATTACGGAGGTCGTCAAGGTTAGCGCGGTAGAGGGCAGACCTGCAAAGGGTGTTCTTGAAGTGGGCGACATGCTATTATCGGCAAAGCTGACATCTGTCGACGGAACAGTCAAAGAGGATATTTCGATAACCCGAAATTACTGCCTTTCCGAAATGCTTATTTCCGCGAGAGTAGGCGATTCGTTGACGTTGTGTATAGAACGCGGAAAAACTCAAATCGATGTTTCATTAAAATTTGAAGCAAGCTATTTTAAATATATGGCGTAAAATAACACGGAAGCAAAGCTTCCGTGTTATTTATATTCTTTTATTTGTCTTTCAAGGGCGCGTTTTTGGTCGCGCTCGGCAATAGTACGCTTTTTGTCGTAATTCTGTTTTCCCTTGCAAAGCGCAAGCTCGACTTTTACAAGACTGCCAGAAAAGTAAAGAGCAAGTGGTATAAGAGTATAACCCTTTTCATTGATTTTGCCGACTATTTTATCTATTTCGTATCGGTGCATTAAAAGTCGCCTGTCCCGCTTGCTCTCTTTGGTAGAGAATGCGCCCGCTTTATCGTATACGGCTATGTGTGCGTTTTTAAGCGTAAGCTGTCCCGCGCGGATAAAGCAGAAGCTTTCTTTAAGGTTGCAGTTACCTGCCCTAAGCGATTTGACCTCCGCGCCCTCAAGTACTATGCCTGCCTCGTATTTTTCAAGAATGAAATACTCGTAAGTGGCGTATTTGTTGTAGGTAATTTGTTTCATACTGTCTATTATATCACGTTTATTTAATTAGTAAAGCGAAAACATAACACGCATTCTGCCGAAATCGCAACCGTCAACACGTATTTTGAGTTTATCGCCAAGCTTGAATGAGTGTTTTTTGCCCTTTAATAAAAATTTTTCGGCGTAAAATTCGTAGTAGTCGTCGGGGAGAGTATCGAAATCTATAAGCCCTTCGACTGAATTTTCAAGCTCGCAGAATATTCCGAAATTAGTAACGCCCGAAATCGTTGCGTCGTAAACCTCGCCTATACGGTCCGACATATACACGACCTTGTATAAATCGTCGACGCTGCGCTCGGCTTCGTCGGCATTTCTCTCTTTTTCGGAACATTCCGTTCCCGCAAATTTAATCAGCTTAGCGTATTTTCTAAGCGCCTTGACATCGCCGTGAAGAACAGCCTTAACGCTTCGGTGAACAAATAAGTCCGGATATCTTCTGATGGGGGAGGTAAAGTGACAGTAGGCGGAGGAGGCAAGTCCGAAGTGCCCGACGTTTAGGTCATAGTATCGTGCTTTCTGCATACTGCGCAGCATTACTTTGTTGACTACGCTCGCGAACGGCTTGCTTTGTACTTCCTTTAACACATTCTGATAATCCGACGGGGATATATTTTCTGTATCGAATTTGCACTGTATTCCTAAATCTTTTAAAAACAGAGCGAGCATTTCGCCCTTTTCGGGCGAGGGGATTTCGTGAATACGGAACAGACAGGGGGCTTGGTGCTTGATTAAAAATTCAGCTACAGCTTCATTTGTGGCAATCATAAATTGTTCAATCATTCTTTCGGATATTCCGCGCGTACCGTTCTTTATTGCTATTTCGCCGTGCTCGTCGATATATATTTTCGGCTCGTTGACAGCAAGCTCGATATTTCCCGCAGCTTTGCGCCTGTTTTCGAGAATAATGCAAAGCTTTTGCATATTCAAAACAGTGTTTACCAAATTCTCGTACTTATTGCAAAGATTAGCGTCGCCGTCGCATATTGCGGTTACGTCACTATACGTCATTTTTCGGTTGCTGTTTATTATAGTTTCCGCAATTTTACAGTGGATTCTGTTGCCGTCCTTGTCAAATGTCATTATGCAAGAAAGTGCGTACCTGTCTTCGCCTTCATTTAGCGAACACGCGCCGTTAGAAAGCGCTTTCGGCAGCATAGGCAGAACCTTATCGGGGAAGTATACGCTTGTGCCGCGTGCGTAGGCTTCATTGTCAAGCTCGGTTTTAAGAGTGACGTATCTGCTCACGTCGGCTATATGAACGCCGAGAATGAAATTGCTGTTTTGCATTTCCAGAGAAACGGCATCGTCGATGTCGCGCGTGTCAGCACCGTCGATTGTAAATATAAGTTTATCCCTTAAATCAAGCAGACCGTTTGGCGATATGCGTCTTTTCGATGAAGTCTCGGCTTCGTCGATTACGTTTTGCGGAAACTGCTCGTACAGTCCGTAGGAACGGATTATGGATAATTCCTCTGCGTCGAAATCGCCGCCTTTTCCAAGGTTTTCAACCACCTTGCCGCGGGGAAGACCCTTCGTAGGATACGAAGTAATTTCACATGCGACCTTGTCGCCGTTTTTTGCTTTGGCAGACAGGGGGATAGGTATGCTTATTTTGGGCAACTTGCTATCGTCGGGATAAAGCTTTGCGCCTTTTTCCGACTTTTTCAACGTGCCTACGACCAGTTTGTTTCCGCGTTCCGTTATTTTGATTATCTTAGCTTCGTCCTCGGTGCCTTGAACGTGCACGGCAATAACCTTGTCGCCGTTGTACGCGCCGTTAAGCGAAGAGCGGGGAACGAAGAAATCTTTATTGAATTTTTCTTTGTCGTCGGGAATTATGAACGCAAATCCGCGTTCATTTGCGTGAACGGTTCCCGTAAACGATTTAATTTCTCTTTGATGTTTTTTCATAATAAAATAAAATCGGCGGCTTAAATAGCCGCCTTTGGTTTCAATTACTGTACGATTATGCCCACGATATATATGGCAATCGAAAGGAATGCGAGTACTCCCAAGCAAATCCACGTCCATTTTTTAAGCTTGCTTTCAATGGATTGCCCTCTGTTTTTGCCGAAGAAGGTTTCGCTTGATGCGGTAATTCCCTGAATACCGTCCGAATTGCTCTTCTGAAACAGAACTATAATAATTGTAACAAGTGCGGTGAGGAACACCAAAACAAGACCTATAATAGACAAAATTCTGTAAACAAGAAATTCCGTACTGTCAAAGCTTGCAGCTAATAAAACACTCATAAGGTACCTCTGATAAAATTTACCTTAAAAGTATAACATAATTTAAAAATATTTACAATCAATTTTATCCGCTTTTTTTAATTTTTAAGCGTTTTTCTCCGAATTTATTTATAATAAATATTCCGAGACAAACCAAAATAATAGCAATCAGCGTAGTGTAGGATAAAAGGCGGTCGCTTTCGCCGAGAATGGCCGCAGAAAAAACCGCGCCGAATAAAGGGTTAGTGCTTTTAAATACGGCTATTTTCGAAACGGGATTATATTTCAGCAAAAAGCCTTGCAGTGTGAACGCGCACGCGGACAGAAACGCAAGATACAGCAGCATAAATATGCTTCCTGCGGACGTTGGACGGAATGTTCCGGCGAATGACAACCCTATTATTACGAGTATTACTCCGCCGAATAAAAACTGGTAACCGCATAGCGCAGTGGTGTTTTCGTACTTTGAAAATATTTTTACAAGCCCTGCCGAAACTGCCGCAGACAGACCCGAAAGTATTACAAAGCCTTCACCGAGCATTGTGAAATCAAACGAAAAATCTCCATTGAGATTTATAAGTATTACTGCGCCGAAACCCAGAATGCAACCGGCAAGCTTAATCAGGTTAAACTTTTCCGTTCTGAATATAAAACAGGCAATTATTATAGTGAAGAATACGCCAAGCCCGTTTAGTACGGCGGATTTTACGCCAGACGTGTGCGCTAGTCCGATGTAGAAAAAAGTATATTGCAGTGAAGTTTGAAAAACCGACAGCAAACCAACGCGCCATAAATTTTTAGGCTTCGGCGTTAAAAATTTTCTTTGCGTTATACATCCAAAAATGATTACGAGCACGCCTGCAATCGAAAAGCGCGTGCCGGCAAAAAGCATTAAAGAGGGAATACTTTCGGTATCGACGTTAAATAGCTTATAGCCGATTTTAACGCACGGAAACGCGCTACCCCAAAGTAAACAGCAGAAAATCGCGCATATACAAACAACGTAATTCTTACTAAAAAAGGAAGGGGCATCAAACCTCTTTTTTACTTCCGTCAAATTTTCATCCACGATATTATTATATTTAAAATAAAAAAAATAGGCAAATAAATTTTGCCTATTTTAATAACAGCCGAATAAATAGTTTGGCGAAATATTATGCTACTTGTAGAATGACAATATAGCAGTTTTCATTTGATTAAGCTTTTTCCCGTCATCTCTTTCGGAACTGGTAAGTTCATTACAGTAAGCAGCGTGGGGGCGAGGTCAGCAAGTATTCCGTCATCGCGAAGCTTTGCTTTTTTGTATTTTTCCGAAACGAGAACGACGGGGACGGGATTGGTCGTATGTGCCGTAAACGGCGAACCGTCGTCCGCAAGTAATTTGTCCGCATTGCCGTGGTCAGCGGTAAGAATTGCGCTTCCGCCCATTGAAAGAATTTTATCAAGCACTTTTTTAACGCATTCATCGACGGTTCCGACTGCCTTTACGGCAGCGGGAATTACTCCAGTATGACCTACCATATCGCAGTTCGCGAAGTTAAGAATTATAACGTCGAATTCGCCGCTGTCAAGCTCTTTTAAAACCTTGTCGGTAACGAGGTAAGCGCTCATTTCGGGTTGCAGGTCGTAGGTTGCTACCTTGGGTGAAGGGATAAGGTCGCGTATTTCGTATTTGTTGGGTTTTTCAACGCCGCCGTTAAAGAAGAATGTTACATGTGCGTACTTTTCTGTTTCTGCAATGCGTAGTTGCTTTTTGCCGAGCTTTGCAAGGTATTCGCCGAGGGTATTGTCCATTGACATTTTAGGGAATGCAATGTCAAGTCCCGTAAATTGCGCGTCGTATACGGTAAAGCAGACGTAAACAGGGGCAAGGAAACCCGTCTTTCTTTCAAACGCCGTGCCCTTGGGGACGATAAATTCTTTTTGCGAAATCGCGCGTGTAATCTGGCGAGCTCTGTCGGGACGGAAGTTAAAGCAAATGACACTGTCGCCCTTTTCGATTAAAGCAACGGGTTTTCCGTTTTCAATTACGTTCGTGGGCAGTATAAACTCGTCGGTAACGCCGCCTGCGTAGCTGCTCGCAACGGCAATAGCGGGGTCAGCGCACTGTGCGCCGTTTCCTATCGTAAGCATATCGTACGCTTTTTCTGTTCTGTCCCAATTGTTGTCTCTGTCCATAGCGTAGTATCTGCCGCATACCGAGGCGATTTTACCTATGCCTATGCTGTTCATTTCAGATTGCAAAGCTTTGATAAATTCTGCGCCAGAGGTAGGGGAAACGTCTCTGCCGTCCATAAAACAGTGAACGTAGCACTCGTCAAGCCCGCGCATTTTCGCCATTTTCAAAAGTGCGTAAACGTGCGTGACATGGCTGTGAACGCCACCGTCTGACATCAGTCCGTAAAGGTGAAGCTTTTTACTGCTGTTTTTTGCCGCGTCCATAGCTTTTACCAGCGCGGGGTTTTCAAAGAAGTCTCCGTCCTCGATAGACTTCGAAATTTTTGTAAGGTCCTGATAGACTATTCTGCCCGCGCCCATATTCAAATGCCCGACCTCGCTGTTGCCCATCTGTCCGTCGGGAAGTCCGACGCTGAGTCCGCTTGCTCCGAGTGTGGAAGAGGGGTATTCCTTTAAAAGTCTGTTTACGTTTTTGCTTCCGTTTAAAGTTACGGCATTGCCGTCGCTTGCAGGGGCAAGACCGTAGCCGTCCATTATAATCAATGCGTAAGGTGTTTTCATAATTTACTCCGTATACATTTAAGCGGTGCTACACGCACCGCTTAACGCTTATTTATTGAAATTTACTATTTTTGCAAAATCGGTTTTAAGCGACGCGCCGCCTATAAGTCCGCCGTCAATGTCGGGCTGCGCCATAAGTCCCTTGCAGTTGCCTGCGTTCATGCTTCCGCCGTAAAGAATTCTTACTCTGTTTGCATCCTTTACCGTAAACATTTTGCTAAGCTTCTTTCTTATAAATTTAATAGTTTCCTGAGCCTGCTCGTCAGTGGCGGTTTTGCCTGTGCCGATAGCCCAAACGGGCTCGTAAGCGATAACTACGTTTTTAACGTCCTCGACGCCGTGCAATCCGAATTCAAGCTGACGCGTAAGCACTTCTTCGGTTTTACCGCCGTCGCGCTCGGAAAGCGATTCTCCGATACAGACGATAGGGGTGAGCTCGGCTTTGAGTGCGGCAAGAGTGCGCTGATTAACGGTGTCGTTGTTTTCGCCGAAATACTGTCTTCTTTCGCTATGTCCTATAATAACGAACTTGATGCCGTAATCTTTAAGCATATCCGCAGAAATTTCGCCCGTAAAAGCGCCGTGGTCGGCAAAATGTACGTTCTGCGCGCCTATTTTAATTCTTGAGCCCTTTGCGGCTTTAACCATGGCGGGAATCAAAATAGCGGGAACGCAAAGCGCAATATCGCATTTTGCTTCTTTAACTATCGGTTTAAGCTCTTCGATAAGTTTTGTGCCTGTTGCAACCGTCATATTCATTTTCCAGTTGCCGGCAATAAAAGGTTTTCTTGACATATTTCAACTCCTAATATTTTTGACTTAATTATTATATCACGCGCCAATAAAAATAGC
The DNA here is from genome assembly GCA_949745625.1 of uncultured Eubacteriales bacterium. Taxonomy (GTDB): domain Bacteria; phylum Bacillota; class Clostridia; order Christensenellales; family Borkfalkiaceae; genus Coproplasma. The sequence continues at coordinate 10,279 of CATJZR010000052.1, forward strand.
AAATAAGTAAGCGTTATTTGCCATTTTTATTTTATTATATAATAAAGACGAGGTTTTAAGCCTCGTCTGATTAACTTATTATGCTAAATTATTTTTTCTCGTTAAGGCAGGCGATACCGGGAAGGACCTTGCCCTCGAACAGTTCAAGCGACGCGCCGCCGCCCGTGGAAATGTGGGTTACCTTATCCGCAAAGCCGAGCTGCTGTATAGCAGCCGCGCTGTCGCCGCCTCCGATAATCGTTGTGCATTTGCCGTTAACGTCAGCAAGAGCCTGAGCTACCGCGATAGTGCCTTTTGCAAGAGTGGGGTTCTCGAATACGCCCATAGGACCGTTCCAGATAACCGATTTGGCCGAAGCAACCTTATCTGCATAAAGTTTTCTTGTCTTTTCGCCTATATCCATACCCATTTTATCTGCGGGTATCTTATCCGAAGGTACGGTTTCAACTTTTATGTCCTCGTCAATAGGCTCGGGGAAGTGGTCGCAGGTTACGGTGTCTACGGGTAAAAGTAATTCTTTACCGGCTCTTTCAGCTTTTGCCATCATTTCTTTGCAGTAGTCGATTTTTTCTTCGTCGAGAAGAGAGGTGCCTACCTCGTAGCCCTTTGCTTTAAGGAAAGTGTAAGCCATACCGCCGCCTATAATAAGCGTATCGCATTTTTCCAACAGGTTAGAAATTACGTTAAGCTTATCCGCAACCTTTGCTCCGCCGAGTATAGCTACAAAAGGACGTTTGGGGTTTTCAAGGGTATCGGCCATAACCGAAAGTTCTTTCTCGATTAAGAAGCCGCAAACGGCAGTCTTAATAATGCCGTATTCGACTATTGCCGCAGTGGAAGCGTGCGAGCGGTGAGCCGTTCCGAACGCGTCGTTTACAAAAATTTCAGCGTCGTAAGCAAGAGCCTTGCAGAATCCTTCGTCTTTTTTCTCTTCCTCCCAGTGGAAACGGAGGTTCTCAAGAAGAACCGCCTCACCGTTTTTAAGCGCGGAACGCTTTGCGTTGGCATCTGCCCCGATAACATCAGCAGCGAACGTAACTTTACCGCCGAGAAGCTCGTTAAGTCTTTTTGCGACAGGTGCAAGAGTAAGCTTTTTGGGCTCGTCTTTTTTCGCCTTTTCGATTATAGCTTCCGCTGTGGTTTCGCCTGCGTCAACCTTTTTCTTGTCTTTTTTGTTGAGCTTGACTTCAGAAGAGAAAATCGAATGTGGTTTGCCCATGTGCGAGCAGAGCGTAACTTTTGCGCCGTTTTCCAATAGATATTTAATGGTAGGAAGGGCGCCGGTTATTCTGTTTTCGTCCGTGATAATGCCGTCCTTCATTGGTACGTTAAAATCACAGCGAACGAGCACCTTTTTGCCTTTGAGGTCTTTCAAATCCTTAACGGACATCTTGTTCATAGCTGTAAGCTCCTTTAAATAAATAATTTTTTACTCATTTGATTATAATTAAACAAAACAAAAAAGTCAAATAAACTGCTGACAATTTGACAAAATAGGATAAAACTATTGTGCTTAATACAAAACTATGATATAATGTCCAATATGAAAATTTGTGTTGCGGGTCTGGGGATTATAGGCGGCTCGCTTTGTATGGCTTTAAAACGCGCGGGATATACCGTTGCGGGGTGGAACCGTTCTGAAAAGGCCGTCAAATACGCACTTGAAAACGGCATAATAGACGAAAGGGCGGAAAACTTCGACTACGGCGTCGTTTTCGTAGCTCTTCCACCTGCGGCAGCTATTAGGTTTATCGATACGCAGGTATTTAAAGAAGGTTGCGTTGTTGCCGATATTTGTGGCGTTAAAGGTGTAGTGGAAGATGCGGTTTACTCGAAACCGAGGACTTTTAATTACGTAGGTTGCCATCCTATGGCGGGGAAAGAGGTATCGGGTATCGAAAACGCCTGTGTTGATTTATTCGATAATGCAAATATGGTTGTTACTCATTCCGACAGAACCGAAAGGTCGTCGCTCGAACTGGTGCGTAATCTTACAGCGGAAATGGGGTTTAAATACTTGGTTGAGTGCAGCGCGGAAACGCACGATAAAAAAATTGCGTATACCTCTCAACTTGCGCATATAGTTTCGAATGCTTATGTCAAGAACAGGGAGACAGACGGTTGTTTGGGCTTTACTGGCGGAAGCTTTCAGGATATGACCCGCATTGCCGGTGTAGATGAAGAGGTATGGTCGGAGTTGTACCTTGAAAACGCACGCAATATTTCCGACAATATCGAAGCGTTGATGAGCGCACTGTCAGAGCTTAAATCTGCGATAGATAGCGGCGACAGGCAACAACTGATTAGATTGCTGCAAAGCGGTAGGCAGCGGTTTGAAAGTTGTAAAAATTTTGTAACTGATACGGATATTTGCGTGAAAAAATTGAAGTAAAACTAACGATATGTGCTATAATAATGAATACAATATTGCAATTGAATCGTGCGTAGACGGTGTTGTGAGCACGGTTTTTGCAAAGGGCAAAATGGAGAAGATGCCTTGTGGAATACGGTACGATTATGTTTTGGACGGTGACGCGTGCTCGCTGACGGTAAACGAAAACGAAGCTGTACAGTCGAGACGAGGCGGACAGAATATACGAATGACTTTTCGTAAGGGACTGACGACCGAGTGTAATTTGTCAAGCGGCGGGTTTTCAGGCGTTTTTACCGTATTTACCGAAGAGCTGAAATTTGCGCAAGCGCCGGTTGCGGTGCTGTTTATTTCTTATATGCTCGGTGACCAAAAAATCGAATTGAAGTTTTCTGCGGAGAATATAAATCAAGGATAAAGAAATGAAGATAGAATATCTCGGACACTCAAGCTTTAAACTTACCGAAAGTACGGGTACTTCGGTGGTATGCGACCCGTACGAAGGCTCGGTCGGGTATGAAATGGATGCAGTAAGCGCCGATGCGGTAACGGTATCGCACGGGCATTTCGACCACGATAATATTAAAGCGGTTGAGGGTAACCCTATAATTTTAAATAAGGAATGTAGCTGCAGCTTGCATGGCGTTGAAATAGATGCAATTAAAAGCTTTCATGACGGACAGCGTGGCAAGAAGCGTGGGGAAAACCTTATATTCAAATTCCGTATGGATGGCATTGACGTCTGTCATCTCGGCGATTTGGGCGAGGATTGCTCGTCCGAGCTGATTGATTTGCTTTTGCCTGTTAATGTCCTTTTAATTCCCGTTGGGGGTACTTATACTATAGACGCGGAAATGGCAAAGGAATACGTTGACAGGATAATGCCCGATATTGTCATCCCCATGCACTATAAATCTAAGGACTGTAAGCTTGATATATCCAAGGTTGAAGAATTTACGAATTTGTTTGACGGCGAATTCGTAGAGGAACCCGAGGGTAACGAAATAGAGCTGATGCGCAGCGATTTCGACGGCGAGACTAAGGTCGTCGTATTGAGGAGGAATTGATATGTCGGAAAATCTCATTTCCGAGTTGGTTAAAAGGCTTGATGCCAAAACTATTCACGAGCTGAGGCAGCTCGGGCGTGCACTCGGTATTCCTCATCCGGCGGACGGAAAAAAGAAGCAACTTCTCGATGAAATTATTGCGCTGGCTTCAGGGCAAAAAGATGCCGAGCCGCAAACTAAACGCGGCGCACCGCCAAAGTCTCAGGAATACGATAGACAGCTTGCCGCAGACGTTTTAATGTGTCGCGAAATATTTCTCACCAAAAATTTACCGCATCAGGACGATAATCCAAAAGAAATATTCGTGGCAAACAGTGATTGCAGTACATTAGATTATATAGCCGGAGGAATTTTGGAATACGACGGTGAAGCATGGCTTTTGCGCACTACGGGTTGTAGGGAAAGCTTCGTATCCGACGTGTTCGTGAACGCTCGTTTTGTTAAAACGTATAACTTGCGCGAGGGTGATTTCGTGGAGGGAAGATGCAAGCGCGTCTCTACCGACGAAATGGCGGGGCTGGCTTCTGTACTTAAAGTTAACGGCACGTCGCCCGATACAGGCATAAGACCCGAATTCGATAGTCTTTTACCTATATTCGCAGATAAAAAGCTTTGCGTTTCCCGCGGTTCTGCGGATAAGGTCGGTAGAATAATAGACTTGCTTGCGCCGATAGGCGCGGGGCAGCGCGCATTTGTAGTTTCGCCGCACGGATGCGGAAAAACACGAATGTTAAAGGATATTGCCGCGGGTATCTGGAAGAATAACCGTGTGAAGCTCGTTATCGTTCTGATAGACGTCAGTCCAGAGGATGCGGCTGACTTTACGCAATCGTTTGCGAATGCAGATGTCTTTACTTCTCCGTTTGACGCGGGGACATCGGCTCATATAAAAACTGTGCGACTTGCTTTGGAATACTGTAAGAGGCAGACCGAGCTTTGCAATGATGTCGTGCTTGTAATTGACGATATAACCCGTCTTATCAGAGCATTTAATTATTTTTCGTCAAAAGCGACGACTGGGCTGGATTATTCCGCTGTCGATAGCGTCAAACGCGTGCTTGCAGTGGCAAGAAATACCCAACATGGCGGGTCGTTTACAATTATATCCGCATTGAGCGCAGGCGATGGCGACATTATTGATGACGCGGCGTATTCGGCGTTGAAGAATATTTGTAACGTCAAAATCTCGCTTTCCCAAGCTCTTGCAAGAAGCAGGATTTATCCCCCGTTTGATTTTGCGGAAACTTATTCTGTCGCGGACGAGCGGTTACTAAATGACAAAGAAATGCGGGCATCGGTTAAGCTTAGGGAAAAACAAGCTGACGAAATTTTTGCTTTGCTCGACGGAACCGAAGATAACATACAGCTTGCGGAAGCGTTGCTAAGGTAAATTATGGCTGATAAAAATATATTTACGGACAAGGTTAAAATAACAATCAAATCTGGCGACGGCGGCGACGGAATGAATTCCTTTAAGGCGTTTAAGGGCAAGCCTGCTTGCGGACCCGACGGTGGCGACGGGGGAAACGGCGGCGACGTTTATATTGTAGCGGACTCTGGCATGAACGACCTGCTGTTTTTCCGTTATACCTACAAGTTTTTTGCGGGAAACGGCGAGCGGGGCGGAACAAATAAATGTTTCGGACGCGGCGGCGACGATATTTTTATAAAAGTACCCGTCGGCACCGTCGTTAAGGATGCTGCAACCGATACGGTAATTTGTGACTTGTTTTGCGAAAACGAAAAAAAGCTGAATGCCGCGGGCGGCAGGGGCGGCAAGGGTAACGTACGCTTGACCACGGCGGGTAGACACGCCCCTAACTTTGCGCAAAAGGGAGAAAAGACAGAAGCGCATACATTAATTCTCGAGCTTAAAGTTATTGCGGACGTTGGGATTATAGGTTTTCCCAATGTAGGTAAGTCCACGCTGCTTTCTAAAATTTCAGCGGCGCGACCCAAAATCGCAAATTATCACTTCACTACGCTTTCGCCGAATCTCGGAGTTGTGCGTTATTACGATAAGTCGTTCGTTGCAGCTGATATACCTGGACTTATCGAAGGGGCTGCGCAGGGCGCAGGACTCGGACACGACTTTTTAAGACACATCGAAAGGACGCGTATGCTTTTGCACGTTGTCGATATTTCGGGCTGCGAGGGCAGAGACCCGATTGAAGATTTTAAAAAAATAAACGCCGAGCTTTCCTCTTACAGCAAGGTGCTTGCATCGCTTCCGCAGGTAATCGCGCTTAATAAATGCGACGTTGCGGGCGCGGTTGAAAATGCGGCGGTGTTTAAGAAAAAATATTCGCGCAAGTACAAAATTTTTCCTATTACCGCAGTTAGCGGAGATGGGACGGACAAGCTTGTGGAATGTCTTTTCAACGCACTTGCAGAGTTGCCGCCAGTAAAGAGAATCGAAAGCGACGAAAGCTTTACCTATACGAAAAGCGGCAATCTCGGGTTTGAAATTTATATGGACGGAGCGGCTTACGTCGTTGTCGGCTCTCTCGTTGACATGCTTTGCCGTAACGTCTCGCTCGATGACCCCGATTCAATGACGTACTTTCAGAAAATTCTGCGCGAAAAGGGCGTAATTTCAAAGCTTAGGGAAATGGGTATTAAGGAAAACGATACGGTAATCGTCGGTGACGTGGAATTTGATTTTGTAAACTGAGTATTATACGGGAGATTTATTATGTTAACATCTAAACAGCGCAGTAAATTAAAAAGCCTTGCCGCAAACCTTTCCCCGATAGGGCAGGTGGGCAAGGAAGGTATAGGCGAAAATATGCTTGCAAGTTTTTCAGAGTGTCTTGAAAAACGAGAGCTTATAAAGATAAATGTTTTGGAAAATGCCGATGGACATCCGAACGATATAGGACGCGAGCTTGCCGAAAAACTAAAGGCGGAGTGCGTAATAGTTATAGGACGCAAAGTTGTTCTGTACAGGGAGTCAAGCCGTAAGGATATAGATAAAATAAAGCTTAATTGAGTACGAGTGCCACTGCGGACAGCGTAAGCATTATGCTTCCGCTGATTATATAATATATGGGAAAAAATGTAAAGTAGCTCAGTACCAGTAGCGCCAATCCCGACCAAAAGAGCGGCGCGCAAATTTTACGCGAAAAACGAGCTTTAATCTTGCTTCTCAGGCTTATTTTTTTCTGTCCCTCGTAAATGTATTTTTCGGGAAGAAGTTCTTTATCCTTCAATAGCTTATAGACGAAATTAATGTCCTTGACCTCAATTAAAAAGTTTTCGCAAAGCAAAAGCGCTTCTGCTGAAATATAGTTGCAAATTATAATTTTTTTATTTTCGCTGTCGGCTTTAATTACCTTTGCCACGTCGTCTTCTGAAATGGGCTGCATCTTGAAATTATAAAAGTACGTTTCTTCGGTTACAACTATTTTTCCGTTTTTAATTTTGGGGTTTTCGTCCTCAAGGCATTGTGCAAGAAGTTTGGAAACGTACTCGTCAGATGATAGCGAAAGGTGAAGTGAAAGCAATTTTTTTTGTTTTTCGTCCCTGGATATAAGCAGATTCTTGTTTTGCTTTTTGCTTATGTACAAGAAGCTTAGGCACCCGAAAAGCAGACATGCAGCTATTGCAAAGCCCAAAGCGACATATACGCTACGCGTATAATATCTGATAGACGTAAAAAACAGTAAAAATGCGCAAAGCCCCGCAAAGACGGTATCGAGTATAAGTGGCAGATTAATTTTTCTCATATAAGGTTTATTGACAAAATAATAAAAAAAATACTTTAATGAAAGTTGCAATTTTCGGCGGTACGTTCAATCCCGTCCATAACGAACATATAAATATCGTCAAAGCTGCCATACGCAGTCTTGCGCTTGACAAGGTTATAATAATGCCGTCGAACGTCACGCCCGCCAAAAGCGGGCGCATGCTGGCAGGGTCGGTAGACAGACTTAATATGTGTAGACTTGCTTTTGCGTCCGTTCCGAAAGCCGAAGTTTCCGACTTTGAAATTTCACGTGGCGGGATAAGTTATTCTTATATAACCTGCCGCATGTTTGCGGAAAAATATTGCGATTGCGAACGGTATTTTATCGTTGGCGGCGATATGCTTGAAAACTTCGGTAGCTGGAAATTTCCCGAAAAGATTTTACAATACGTAACTCTTGCAGTTTGCGCAAGAGAGGACAGCACAAAGCTGGAAAAGGCGAAAAACGATTTTTATGCCCGTTTCGGAGTTCACGCCGTTTCTTTTGCTTATGTGGGAAAAAACGTAAGTTCTACTAAAATTCGTGTTCTATCCGCACTCGGCGAAAGGGTTGCGGGATACGTCGGCGAAAGGGTTGCGGAATATATTGCGCGAAACTCTTTATATTTTATTCACGGAGCGAAGCGGGTAAAAAAATCGCTGTCGGAATACCGTTGGAAGCATACCGTTGGTGTTGCGGTTAAGGCGGCGGAAAATTGTACAAAATATAACGTAACCGAAAAAGATGCCGTTATTGCAGCGCTGTATCACGATTGCGGAAAGGAATTGCCTCGCGGAGGAGAAGCGGAGCAAGCTATTCCCGAAGGTGTTCCATCGCCGGTAGTTCATCAGTTTACGGGCGCGTATCTTGCCGAACACATGTACGGTGTAAAGGATAAAAAAATTTTGGACGCAATAAGATACCATTGTAGCGGAAGAGAAAATATGACCCCGATTGAAAAGCTCGTTTATCTTGCCGATATGATAGAAGACGGCAGGAATTATGACGGCGTGGAAGAGTTGCGTGAAATATTCAAGCGAAATAAAGAAGAAGCTTTTTACCGTGCCGTTGAAAGGCAAATGCAGCATCTTGAAGTTTCGGGACTTCCCGTATACGGATTGACGCAAAAAGCTTACGAATATGCAAAGGAGCACAAAAATGACAAGTAAAGAAAAGACAAATTTAATATGTAAAATACTTTCCGATAAAAAGGCACTTAATATCGTCTATTTGGACGTAGAAAAAAAGACCAGCCTTTGCGATTATTTTATAATCGCCGGCGGCAGGTCGAAAACTCAGGTAAAGACCCTTGCGGAAAATCTTGAAGAAATATTGAAAAAACAATACGACCTTGTGCCGCAACGCGTGGAAGGCGTGCAGGGCGGAAGATGGGCGGTGCTCGATTACTCGGACGTAATTGTTCATCTGTTCGGTGATGAGGAACGTGATTTTTACCGTCTTGAAAGACTTTGGGAAGACGGCGCAAATCTAATCAGATACGAGGACTGATTATTTTTTGAATTTGATTTCTTTGGGTTCGCTGTATGTTGACTTTTTAGCTCGCTTTTTTTCAACTATGTAGTAAACGGGTTCGGGTTTGGGCTGCGGCTTTTCGGGCTTTGGCTCAGGTGTGGGCGGTTCGGGTTTTTTCCTTATGCTAAGCAGTCCGATATACGCAAGTTTTATCAGATGTACTAGGATAAAACAAACAGCAAAAGTTAAAAACAAATATAAGATACCGATAAACATATCTAAATTATAGGTTTAATCCGCATAAAAATTTTGAAAGAAAAAATATAAATATAAGGAAAAAAAGAGGTATTTTTATGGAAAACGTAAAGGAAAGTGAACTGCAACAGTTTAACGAATACAAAAGAAAACTCAACTTGCAGGCTGCGTCAGCGCAGGTCGGTAAAATAGAGTACGACTTACTTGAAGCAACTGAAAACAAGTCGGGATTAAAAAAAGCGTGTCAGGAAGCAAATTCTTTGAAACTCGGTGCAATTTGCGTTTTACCGAATGCGGTCAGGCTTTGCGCGAATCTGCTCGGTGCAAATCCGCAGACGTCGCTGATTGCTTGCATTTCTTATCCGCACGGCGGCGATGTGACGGCTATTAAGCTAAAAGCAGTTAAGGAGGCGATAAGGGACGGTGTTGACGAGGTTGAGGTCACTGCGCCGATTGCGTGCATCAAAGAGGGGGACTGGGGATACGTCAAACGCGAATTCAAGGCTTTGAAAAAGGCGACTAAAAAGAGCGCGCTTAGAATTAATTTCGAGTGCAATCTTTTGACGCCGGCAGAGATTGCAAAGCTTTGTACCGTCGCGCTTGATTGCGGAATAACTTCTGTGAGGACCTCGTCTCCGTTTTACGGTTTAGGCTTCAAGTCGGACGAGGTGTCGTCCGTAAAAAATGCTGTAAAGGATAAATGTACTATCAAAGCCGACGGTGTTTCCACGCTTGGCGATATGGAAGCTGCGTTGAATATGGGGGCGGGAATGGTAAGTAGCAAAAACGCACCGGACCTTGCAAGACTGGTTTTGAAAGCAGCCGAATAATATGAACAGCCGCCGTTTAAAACGGCGGCTGTTATCTTAAAAGTATTAATTTCTTTTTTGCGCGTGTTATCGCAGTGTAAAGCCAGCGGTTTCTGTCCTCTTTAAATGCGTAGCTTTCGTCGAACACTACTGCGTTGTCAAATTCGCTGCCCTGAGCTTTGTGGCAGGAAATACAGTAACCGTATTCGAACCTGTTTAAAGTAAACGCACCCGAGGCTTCTCCGTCTTCATTGAATTTTTCGAAATAGTCGCCGTGCTTGTATCGGTACCTTCCGTCGGTGAATATACCAGTATCGAACGGCAACGCTTCTGGGCAAAGCTCGTCAAGGAAATCAACTTTAAACTGCATGAAACCTATTCCGGATGAAAAATCGTAAAATGGGTCTATAACCGTTCCGATAATGCCGTTGACGAGATTGTATCTGTAATCCTTATCTATAAACTGTTCCCAGTTGTTGACTGTGCATATAACCTTATCGCCGTTTTCCGGGAGTGCACCAAGTCCGCGCAATGCCCTTAACTCATTGTTAACGGCGGTTCGTGTTTTGTTTATACCGCAGATTATCTGATTGCTTTTAGTCAAATAATATTTTCTTTTTTCGCCAGTAAACACTCTTTTATTTTGCACGAGCACGCAATCGCCGTATTTGCCGTAAGGGATATATTTGCCGTTTCGTGCCATTTCGGAAAGCATAATTATTGGATTGTCAAGTTGCTGTCGCACTATTTGCCTCAGCGTTGTGTCGGGGTTTTTCAGATAGGTGTTAAATCCCTCTACGGGCGGAAGCTGGGCATTATCGCCGCATAACAGAATTTTCACTCCGAATTCAAGCAGGTCCCAAAGTAAATCGTCAGACACCATAGAAGCTTCATCCAGAACTATAAGCTTTATATTTTTATCAATATTTTCTCGCCGCTTAAATGTCAGTTTTTCAACCTTGACTTTTTTGCCATTGATTTCGACTTCGACCTGCGTCGTTATTGACTGGTATATAAGTCGGTGAACGGTTGTTGCGGGAATACCCTGACGCAACAGTACCGTTGCCGCTTTACCTGTCGGTGTGACAAAAGCAACGCTTTCGTCCGTAAGCGCAAGCGTTTCCGTTACGGTATGTTTTAAAAGAGTCGTTTTACCTGTCCCCGCAAATCCCGTAAGTACGAAAACCTGCGATGTGGAACTGCGAAACCAACGGTCAATTTCTTTATCGGCATTAATTTGGTCAGATGTAAGTTCCATAGTGTGATTATAACACATAAACAAATGTTTTGACAAGTAAAATCGGCGTTTCCGTTGACTTAATAAGAACTATGGTATATAATACCAGTGAAATTTCACATTTTGGAGGGTTTATAATGAAGGATATTGCAAGAGTTACAGTCGATTTTAATTATATGATGGAAAAATCGCTCGGCAGCAAGGGTATAAAGGATTCCGAGCTGAATGCTTTGGCTCCGAAAGCGGCAGAGGCGTTCGAATACGTAAAGAAAAACCGAGGGCGTGACGACTTGTTTATGGGTTGGACGGAGCTGCCCTATAACCAGAATGAGATAGTTGCCGATATTCTCGATACTGCGCAAAAAATCAGACAGAAATTCAAGTATTTCGTAGTTCTCGGCATAGGTGGAAGCGCTCTCGGCCCTATTATGGTATTTAACGCGCTTAAGCATCTTCATTATAACGAGCTTCCCGAAGAAAAGAGGGGAGGTCCAAAATTTTACGTTGAGGACAACGTAGACCCCGTGCGTATGCATGCTTTGCTTGACGTTATAGAACCCGAAAAAACGTGTTTTAATGTAATTTCAAAGTCGGGCGCAACCAGCGAAACAATGACGCAGTATCTTATTATTGCGGACATTTTAAAGAGCAAGGGAGTTTACCTGCCCGATAACCTCATATTCACTACAGATGCGAGCCGCGGCAATCTTATAAAAATAGACCAAAGTTTCGGCGGTAAAATAAAGAAGTACGTACTTCCCGACGGTGTTGGCGGAAGATTTTCAGAAATGTGTCCGGTCGGGCTTTTGCCGGCTGCGGTGCTCGGTATCGACATTAAAGAAATGCTTGCGGGCGCGGCTTATATGGATAAACTCTGCGCGGGTAAATCGATAGAGAACAATCCCGCGTTGGCTTGTGCGGTTTTGCAGTATATTACTATGAAGCAAGGCAAGAACATAAACGTACTTATGCCGTATTCCGATAATCTAAAACTTATGGCAGATTGGTATTGTCAGCTTTGGGCGGAATCGCTAGGTAAAGCGGTTGACTATGACGGAAATACGGTAAACGCAGGAACTACGCCCGTTAAAAGTCTGGGTGTAACCGACCAGCATTCGCAGGTTCAGCTTTATATAGAGGGGCCGTATGACAAAATTATTACATTTATTTCAGTTGAAAAGTATGCCTGCGAGATGCCTATTGCGCGCGGCTGTCAGGATATTCCTGATGTTGGCTTCCTCGGTGGACACACTATGCAAGAGCTTATTCAGGCAGAAAATAAAGCTACCGCTTACGCGTTGATGCGCGCAGGTAGAATGAATTATACGATAATAATGCCCGAAGTAACCGCGCATACTCTCGGTCAGCTTATGTATATGCTTGAATTGCAGACAGCCTATACGGGTGCCCTTCTCAATATCGATACCTATAATCAACCTGGCGTTGAAAACGGAAAAAAAGCGACGTTTGCATTACTCGGTAAAAAAGGCTACGAGATGCAGAAGAAGGAAATGGATTCGGCGCCTGCGCTTGATAACAGGTATATCGTATAATGCTTTTTACGCTTGCTTTTTTATCAGATAGATTTGCTTTCGGTAAACGTGAAGATAAAAATCCGCTACTAAAATACTTTACGGCAGAGGATTTCGGGCTTTCTGCCGAACCCGTTTCGTTAAAGGGTGGATTAAGGGGCTTCATATATCGCAATACGACCGTGAGACCTAAACAAGAATTGATAATTTTTTGTAACGGAATGGGTCCCGGACATATTGCATACACAACTGAAATCGCATATTTTTGCGGTTTTGGGTATCCTGTTCTTGCCGTCGACAGCCGAGGTTGCGGTCTTTCGGATGGCAAGAATATAAAGGGTATGTATTCTGGCGTGCAGACGGTCGTCAACGCTATCGATTTTGCCGATGAGCTCGGCTACAAAACTATTTATCTAGTGGGGCATAGCTGGGGTGCCTACTCGGTGCTTTGTGCGTCTGCGAAAAGAAAGGTGAGTAAGGTCATTGCAATCAGTGCACCGCTTACACCGTCTAAAACGATGTGCGACGGCGCGGTAAATATGCGTATATTGCCGCGTTTGATAGCAGTTATGCTGCGCCCGTTTTGGTGGATAATCAATTTTATTAAATATGGCGCAAAAGGAAATGCGAATGCGGCTAAGTGCGCGAGTAAAAATTCGACACCCACGCTCTTAATTCACGGCGATAACGACAGCGTAGTATCTTTGAAGGGGGCGCCCGCAGACAAAGCCGACGGAAGTCACATTATCAAATTTATTGTAGAAGGTAAGGGGCATAATCCTTACAATACGCATAAAGCCGAGGCGCTGCTTGTAGAGCTTAATGCGAAATTTAAACGGCGAGATGTTGCAGATATAGCGCAATTTGATTTTATGGGGGCAACTGAAGAGGACGAAGAAATAATGCAAAAAATAATTAATTTTATAATGGGTTAAAAATTTTTTAAATTATGCCGTTTTTACTTGCAAAGCTTTAAGCTTTATGTTATAATCACAAAGCTAAATTAATTAAGGCCTTGTGGTCAAGCGGTTAAGACGGAGCCCTCTCAAGGCTCAATCCCGGGTTCGATTCCCGGCAGGGTCACCAGACGAGGGGTATAAGAACACCCCGAAGAAGAAACCGAATTTTCGGTTTCTTTTTCTTTTGCGCTCTGTTCGTCCTCGCTCTCGTTTTCGCCGTTCCCGTCGGGGTAATCGGGGAATATCAAATTCAA
>CATJZR010000053.1 GCA_949745625.1 uncultured Eubacteriales bacterium
GAGCTTCATTAAAAGATTTACGCCCAGCGAGAAGTTCGCCGTTCTGAATATCGCAATGCTTTTCGCGCTGTTCTCTATAAGTTGCAAATCGCTATCCGAAAATCCCGTCGAGCCGAGAACGACGGGCACTCCGTTTTTGACCGCCCAGTCAAGCTCGCCCTTCAAAACGGCGGGGGAGGAAAAGTAGATTATTAGGTCGACCTTTTCTTTTACATCGTTAAATGACGGATATACGGGAATACTCACGTTTTCGGGCGCGTGCAAATCCACGCCGCACACCGCCCGTGCATTTCCGTCGCGCAAAAGTCCGTAAAGCGCGGCGCCCATTTTGCCGCCTATTCCGCAAATCAAAACTTTAATCATTTTATTACCTTTTTCAATTCCTTTAAAAGCACTTCCCTGTGCTCTTGTTCAAGCTCGGTAAGAGGAGGGCGTGGAACGCCCGCGTCAAAGCCGAGCATATTGCACGCCGCCTTTACGGGTATGGGGTTAACCTCGATAAAGCAAGCGTCGATAAGCGGCAGAAGCTTATCCTGAATTTCGTTCGCCCGGTCGAAGCGTCCGCTCTTTACGCAGTCGTAAACGAGCTTTACCTGTTTGGGCGCGATGTTGGACACCACGGAAATAACGCCTGCGCCGCCTATCGCGAGTATGGGAAGGTTAAGCGCGTCCTCGCCCGAAAACAGGTCGCACTTGCCGCGTATGCGCCTCATGGTTTCGCAGACCTGAGCCATATTCCCGCTCGCTTCCTTTATACCGGCAAGGTTGGGTAAACCTGCAAGCTTTTCCGCGGTTTGCGGGGTGATATTCACACCGGTGCGGGACGGGACGTTATATGCGATTACGGGCAGATGTACCGCGGCACAAATGCTCTTGTAATACTCAAATATACCGGTTTGCGTACACTTGTTATAATAGGGCGTGACCGCAAGTATTCCGTCCGCGCCCAGTTTTTCGGCGCGTATTGCCGCGGCAATCGCTTTTTGCGTGTCGTTGCTGCCGGCGCCTACGATTATCTTTATTCTGCCCGCGGCTTTTTTAACTGCAAAGCGGATAGTATCCTCTTTTTCGCTCTCTGTCATAGTGGCGGGCTCGCCAGTAGTGCCGAGAATAACCAGTGCGTCTGCGCCGCCCTCTATCTGGTAGTCGATTAATTTATCGAACGCGTCAAAGTTGACGCCGCCGTCGAACGGCGTAATCATTGCGGTTATTACTCCGCTGAAAATTCCTTTCATTACAAATATCCTTTTGCCGCCAAAAGCTCGGCAAGCAGAACCGCGCCACCGGCCGCGCCGCGAAGCGTGTTGTGTGACAGCCCTATAAATTTATAGTCGAATACCGAGTCCTCTCTAAGCCTGCCGACGGTAATAGCCATACCGTTTTCGCACCCTTTGTCGAGCGCGGGCTGCGGGCGGTTTTCCTCGCTTAAATAGTGAATAAACCGCTTTGGCGCGGAGGGCAGTGCAAGCCTTTGCGGTTCGCCCGAAAAGCTTTCCCATGCCCTGATAATCTCTTCCTTGGACGGCTTTCGTTCAAACGAAACGAAGCAAGCCGCCGTATGTCCGTCGGAAACGGGGACTCTCAGGCACTGCGCGGTAATTACGGGACTGTCGGCGTTTATTATTTTACCGTTTTCCACTCTTCCCCATATTTTAAGCGGCTCGGCCTCGCTTTTTTCCTCTTCGCCGCCGATAAACGGTATTACGTTGTCAATAATTTCCGGCATTGTGTCAAATGTTTTGCCTGCGCCCGAAATTGCCTGATACGTAGTTACCGCCACGCTTTTTATTCCGAATTTTTTCAAGGGGTGAAGAAGGGGGACGTAGGATTGAAGCGAGCAGTTGCTTTTTACGGCTATAAAACCGCGCTTCGTCCCGAGCCGCGCCCTCTGATATTCGATAACCGCGGTATGACCGGAGTTGATTTCGGGAATAATCATAGGCACGTCGGGCGTTGAGCGGTGCGCCGAATTATTGGAAATTACGGGACATTCGCATTTGGCATACGCCTCTTCGAGCGCGCGTATTTCGTCCTTTTTCATGTTGACGGCGCAAAAGCAGAAGTCGACCGAGGCGGCAATGCTCTTCATATCAGCCGTCGCGTCGAGAACGGTCATATCCGCGAATTTTTGCGGTAATGGGGTTGAAAAATTCCATCTTTTTACCGCGTCGCGGTACTTTTTGCCCGCGGACGAAGC
>CATJZR010000054.1 GCA_949745625.1 uncultured Eubacteriales bacterium
ATTAGTTCAATAATCACTTTAATGCCTCAAATTACTGTTTACTGTACATCATTATATCACGAAAAATAAAGTAACGCAATAAAACTCTCTATCTCACTAGGCTACTCGTAGCCTAGTTCGTCCACGAAAAATAGTACAGGCATAGCTTAACGCTATACCTAAATCTTTTTATTTGTGTCTTATTAAATTCCCCACGGTAACTACGGTAAATAAGTGCCTTTTTAACGGTATTTTTCGAATATTTTCTCAGCTACCCTTAGTCCATCCGCCGCCGAGCTGGTTATGCCACCGGAATAGCCGCTGCCTTCGCCGCAGGGGTACAGTCCGCTTACAGACACGCTTTCGCAGCTTTCACCGCGAACAATTTTTACCGGCGAAGAAAATCTCGTTTCCACACCGGTAAGCACCGCGTCTGGACAGTCGAAACCCTTTAATCTCTTACCCATATCGGGAATAGCAGCCCTCAAAGCCTCGACCGCAACAGAAGGCAAAACCTCATCAAGCGGCGCGAATGCGCACCCCGCCGAATATGTGGGAAAAATATCCCCGAAGCGGTCTGAAATTCTTCCCGCCGCAAAATCTTTATAAAGCTGTACGGGAGCTTTGTAATCTCTCCCGCCCGCCTCGAACGCAAGCCTCTCGACGGTCTGCTGAAACCGCATGCCTGCAAACAAATCTTCGCCGCCGAAATCCTCTTTTTTCAATTGCACCATTAGCGCGGCGTTTGAATTCACACCGTTTCTTGCGTACTCACTCATTCCGTTGGTCACTACGCCGCCCGCTTCGCTTGCCGCCGGAATAACTACGCCGCCAGGGCACATACAGAAAGTAAATACGGTACGCCCGTGCGCGTGAGACACAAGCTTATAATCAGCAGTGGGCAATTCTTTATAACGACTACCGTACTGCGATTTCCCGATTTCACTTGCAAGATGTTCTACCCTTACACCGACTGCAAATTCACGCGGCTGCAATTCTATCCCGTAGCTGTTAAGCATAACGAACGTATCGCGCGAGGAATGCCCTATTGCAAGCACCGCTATTTCCGTCTGGATTACGCTAATTTCACCTGTTTTGACATTTCTAAGCGTCAGTGATTGCAACTTCCCTTCACTGCAATTTATTTCTGTAAGAAGAGTATTAAACCTGTATTCCCCGCCATTACGCACGATATAGGCGCGCATATTGCGTAACACTTCATACAGCTTGTCACTGCCTATGTGCGGCTTGTTCAGATATAATATTTCTTCTGGCGCGCCGAATTTATAAAACATTTCAAGAACGGACCTGTTAAATCCGCTATGAGTCTGCGTGTTCAGTTTTCCGTCCGAAAACGTACCCGCGCCCCCTTCGCCGAACTGCACATTTGAGTTGACGTCCAAAACGCGCTGCGAAAAAAATATTTCCGTCGTGAGCTTTCTTTGCTCTACGGCTTCACCCCGCTCTATAATAATCGGTAAAAATCCGTGTTCAATCAGCCTTACGGCACACGCAAGCCCTGCGGGTCCCGCACCCACAATAACCGCCTTTTTACTTTTTTTAATGCGTTCGGGCTGCACGCAAACAACCTGCTCGTCCGAAGCTATGACGGAATACACCCAGTAAATGTTATTTTTATCGCGGGCGTCAAGAGATTTTTTAATAATAGAAAAACGCCTTAAAGGTCTGCCGAGCTTTTTTGCGGCAATTTTTATAAGCTTGTCCTCGCTCTCGCCTATATTTAGCTTTATATTGTCTATGCGTATATTCATAACCGTTTTAAAATACCGTCAGCTGCGGCGTAACCGCTTGAAAAAGCCCAGTGAAGATTGTAGCCGCCGCAACAGCCGTCTATGTCAAGAAGCTCGCCTGCAAGAAAAAGATTGCGAACGTACTTGCTTTCAAGCTCTTCGGTAACCCCGTCCGTTTCGACGCCGCCACGCGTAACTTGAGCGTAATCGAAACCGAGCGTTCCTACAACATTCAAGATAAAGCTTTTTGCAGTGCTGCAAATATCCTCTGCGCGATTGCTGCCGCAACGCCTTATTATCGCCCGCCCTATCTGATTATGCAGCGTTCCGCTCAACAGCTCGCCGTCGCGATAACCCAATTTCTTTTTTTCTTCAATGTCGCGGATAATTTTCTCGTCG
This sequence comes from uncultured Eubacteriales bacterium, assembly GCA_949745625.1. Lineage (GTDB taxonomy): Bacteria > Bacillota > Clostridia > Christensenellales > Borkfalkiaceae > Coproplasma. The sequence goes on from CATJZR010000054.1 coordinate 2,130, forward strand.
TCGAAAGGCAAAAAATTTAAAGACAGCACGGTCCCGTGCCTGTCCGCAACATACGGTGAAATTGCGAATATAGCGTTACCGGAAACGCCGTATTCGGTAAAAATAACGTCGCCGTGGGTGCGCGCAAGCGTTTGTCCGTTCATACAAGCGGTAACTCCGCAATCTACGCGTATTCCTTTTAAGATTTTGGTATGTTCGGTATCCGTCTTTAGCTGAACGAGCGAAGGAAACAGTTGAGTAAGTCCATGCCCTAAGCTCTGCGCCAGCGCATACGCCGAACCGTCGGTTTTATACTGTTTCTGCGCCTTACCGCCCGTGCATAGAACGGCGAATCTCGCCGTCAAGGTCTGCCCCGACGATAAAGTCATTTTTAATCTTTTGTCGATTGCGGTCACCTTTGTATTCAGCAAAATTTCAGCGCCGCCGTGTTGCAAATCGTGAATAAGACTGTCAACGAGCGCGGATGCCTGCCTGCCGACGGGGTACACTCTGCCACGCTCGTCGGCGTGGAGCATACAGTGAAAGAGCTGCTCTTCAAGACTTATTCTGTCTGGCGAAAGTGCAATTTTTTTTACTAAATCTTTATTGCCGAAATAGTATTCCGCCGACATATCGGTATTAGTCACGTTTCCCTGACCGTTGCCCGTAGAGGCGAGCTTCTTACCAAGCCGCTCACCTGCTTCAATAACCGCTATTTTAAGTTCTGGTGCATTTCTTAAAAGGCGCACGGCGCAGGCAAGCCCCGAAGCTCCGCCACCGACAATCGCAACATCGTAATTCATAATTATATTGTATTACAACGCGTTCAAGCTGTCAACATTTAAGCTCGTGCAAAATTTCTTTAAGCTTTTCGAGATGCAGTTTTTCGTCCTCCAAAATACGCGCTATTATTGCCTTGACCTGTTCGTTTCTCAATCGCGATAACATTCTGGTATACTGGCATATAGCGTGCTTTTCGCCCATAATATCGTCCTCTACCATATTAACAAGTTCGCGCGAATACGAGACGAATTTTGCCGAATAAAAATTATACGCCGTGGGTGGGTTCTGGCAGAAAATAGGCTGCGCGCCGAGGGCTGTTATGGTTTTTCCGAGCAACTTCAGGTGTATCATTTCCGCAACAGCTATACTTTCGATTGAGTCGGCAAATTCGTTCATTCCGTTCTTCATGAATATAAGCGAATGATAGATATACTGTAACACAGCGTTCAATTCCCCTGTAGAAGAAGCGTAAGCGGGCGAAATGACGGCAAGTGAATAAGCATCGGGACAAATCCCGTCCGTGGTAGGAAATACATTATTTGATGTAAGAGGTTTAGCCATATTAACATAATATGAATACTTTTGCCCGCAAGGTGAAATAAAAAAAGGCGGAACCCGCCTTTTTAATTTAAAACTCCTTTTAGGTAATAACCCGTATAGCTTTCCTTGCATTGCGCGACCTCTTCCGGTGAACCGGTTACCAGAACAGTGCCGCCCTTATCGCCTCCCTCGGGACCCAAATCGATTATCCAGTCCGCCGTTTTTATTACGTCGAGATTGTGCTCTATTACTAGCACTGTATTGCCTCCGCTTCTCAACCGCGTTATTATTTTAATAAGCTTATCAACGTCGTAGCTATGCAGACCCGTAGTCGGCTCGTCGAGGATATAAAAGGTTTTTCCCGTGCTGCGCTTTGAAAGCTCAGTCGCAAGCTTGACGCGCTGCGCCTCGCCGCCGGAAAGCGTAGTCGCGCTTTGCCCGAGTTTGATGTAGCCGAGCCCGACATCGCAAATAGTCGAAAGCTTATTGTATATTGCAGGCACGGGTTTAAACAGCTCTGTCACCTCTTCAACGGTCATTTCAAGCACGTCGGCTATACTCTTGCCCTTGTATTTGACCTCAAGCGTTTCACGGTTATACCGCTTGCCGCCGCAGACCTCGCACGGAACGTATATGTCGGGCAAAAAGTGCATTGCTATCTGTATAATTCCGTCGCCCTGACAGTGCTCGCACCTGCCGCCCGCGACGTTGAACGAAAACCTGCCGCTCTTGTATCCGCGTTCCTTAGCGTCGGGTGTTGCAGCAAACAAATCTCGTATCGCAGTGAACACGCCCGTATACGTTGCAGGATTCGAGCGCGGCGTTCTGCCTATCGGCTGTTGGTCGATTGCTATTACTTTATCGAAATTTTCAAGCCCTTCGAAGCCGTCGCACTTGCCGAGCTGCTGACGTGCGCCGTTGAGATTGTTTGCGAGGTAGGGATGAATTATCTCGTTGACAAGGCTGGATTTGCCGCTGCCCGAAACACCCGTAACCGCAGTTATCAGCCCCACAGGGATTTCTACGGAAATATTTTTAAGATTGTTCTGCCTGCACCCCTTTACTTTGAGCCATCTTCCGTCCGGCACCGCGCGGACCGCAGGCACCTCGATTTTCTTTCTGCCCGAAAGGTAGTCGCCGGTTATCGAGCGCGGCTCGTTAATAATGTCCTCAACCGTTCCGCACGCAACCACCTCGCCGCCGTGCACGCCCGCCTTCGGACCTATATCGACGATATAGTCCGCAGCGCGCATCGTGTCCTCGTCGTGCTCGACAACAATAAGCGTATTCCCAATTTCGCGCAGACCGAGAAGTGAATTTAAAAGCTTCTGATTGTCACGCTGGTGCAAACCTATACTCGGCTCGTCCAAAATATACAAAACGCCGGTAAGCGCGCTGCCTATCTGCGTGGCGAGTCGTATTCGCTGACTTTCGCCACCCGAAAGCGTAGCTGCGCTTCGTGAAAGCGTAAGATAGCCTAACCCTACGTTCTTCAAAAAGCTGAGCCTGTTATTTATTTCTTTGATTATGCTGTCCGCAATAAGGTGCTCCGTCTTACCGAAAAAGCCGAAATCGGTAAACGACGAAAGATCGTCCACCGCCATATCGCAGACCTCCATAATATTTTTACCGCCGACAGTGACGGCAAGCGCCTCTTTCTTTAATCGTTTCCCGTTACATGCGGGACAGTCGCAGATGCGCATATAGCGCTCTATATCCCACTTGATGCCCTCGGACGAGGTTTGACTGTATCTGCGTTGCAGGTTAGTCACAAAGCCTTCCCACGCAGTTTTATAACTGCCCGAAAAGCGTGTGACGTTATACTCTAAATCAATCAACTCGCCGCCGTTACCGTACATAAGCATATCGTAAATTCCGTCGGGCAGGTCTTTAACAGGAACGTCGAGCGAGAAATTATAGACCTTTGAAAGCGCGGTAAGATACATCTGAGTCATCGATGAGGAATCAAGGTTCCAGCCGCTTATTCTGATTGCGCCATCGTGCAGAGATTTACTTTTATCGGGACAGATTAAATCGGGGTCGACTGTCTGTTTAAAGCCCAGTCCCGAGCATTCGGGACACGCGCCCCACGGGGTATTGAATGAAAAAAGCCGCGGCTCGATTTCCTCTATCGATATTCCGCAATCGGGACAGGCGTATTTGGAAGAATATAACTCTTCTTTACCGTCGCAGTCAATCGTGACCAGTCCGTCCGCAAGGCGCAGCGCGCTTTCAATGCTATCGGTCAGTCTTTTAATAATTCCATCCTTAATTACAAGCCTGTCGATTATAACGGAAATATTGTGGCGGATATTTTTTTCAAGATGAATCTCCTCCTGCAAGTCGTACGCAATACCGTCTATTTTAACTCTGCCGTAGCCGCTCTTTTTGTAACCGGATAGCTCCTTGACAAATTCGCCCTTTTTGCCTCTGACGACAGGAGCTTCAACTATAATTTTACTCCCCGCAGGCAAAAGCATAATTTTATCGGCGATTTCGTCGACCGATTGCCGCCTTATTTCCCTGCCGCATTTATGGCAATGCGGAATTCCGACGCGAGCAAAAAGCAGCCTGAAATAATCGTAAATTTCCGTTACCGTTCCGACAGTCGACCTCGGGTTATGCGATGTTGTTTTCTGGTCGATGGAAATTGCGGGTGAAAGCCCGTCAATCAGCTCTACATCGGGTTTATTCGACTGCCCCAAAAACTGGCGGGCATAAGACGATAGACTCTCAATATAGCGCCTTTGCCCTTCTGCGAATATAGTATCGAACGCGAGCGTGGATTTACCGCTGCCCGACAGCCCTGTGAACACAGTAAAAGAGTTGCGCGGAATATGCACGTCCACGTTTTTTAAATTGTTTTCCTTAGCACCTTTGACAAATATTTCTTCTTTCATAACTCACTTGCGCTTTGCCTGTAAAAGCTTTTTCTTTAATTCGGATATATTTTCTCTTATTTCTATCGCCCGCTCGAAATCAAGCTGAGCGGAGGCAACCTTCATAAGCGCCTTCAATTTTTCTATTTCTTTGGGTATATCGTTTAGTTTTACGTCATCCGCAGCAGACTTTTTACCGGTTATACCTATTGAGTTTTTAACCTCTTTTATAATCGTTTTAGGAATTATTCCGTGTTTCTCGTTATACGCGGTCTGTATTTTACGTCGCCGCTCGGTTTCATCGATTGCGCGCTTCATGCTTCCGGTTATAACGTCAGCATACATAATAACCCTACCTTCGGCGTTTCGCGCCGCTCTGCCTATCGTTTGGACGAGCGCGGTTTCGCTTCTTAAAAAACCTTCTTTATCTGCGTCGAGAATTGCAACCAACTTAACCTCGGGAAGGTCGAGCCCCTCTCTTAAAAGATTGATACCGCACAAAACATCAAACTCGCCGCTTCTTAATCCGTTGATTATTTCTATACGCTCCAACGCGTCTATATCGCTGTGCATGTACCTGACTTTAAGCCCGTGCTCCTTTAAATAATCGGTAAGGCTTTCAGCCATTCTCTTGGTCATAGTAGTTACAAGCACCCTGCCGCGCTCGGCAATCACACCGTTAATTTCACCCAGCAGGTCGTCAATCTGCCCCTTCGTGGGACGGATTATAATTTCGGGGTCTATAAGTCCAGTAGGGCGGATAAGCTGCTCTACCACATTCCCCGCCTGCTCCATTTCATAAGGCGCAGGCGTTGCCGAAACACAGATAAGCTGAGGTACGCGCGCATCGAATTCCTCGAACGTAAGCGGTCTGTTGTCGTACGCGGCTGTCATACGGAAACCGTAGCTTACAAGATTTTCCTTACGCGACCTGTCGCCGTGATACATTGCGCGTATCTGCGGTATCGTCATGTGACTCTCGTCAATAAATACAAGAAATTTACCCGCGGGGAAATAGTCCAAAAGTGTGAACGACGGCTCGCCCGGTATTCTACCGTCAAAATATCGGCTGTAATTTTCTATACCGGTACAGTACCCTATTTCGCGCATCATCTCCACATCGTAGGTTGTACGCTGTTCAAGCCGCTGCGCTTCCAAAAGCTTTCCGCTGTCGCGGAACGCCTTAACCTCCTCGTTCAAATCACGAACTATCATTGCAAGCGCATTCTGCATTTTGTCCGAACCGACAGCGTATTGCGTAGCCGGAAAAATGAGAACGTGCTTCAACTCCGAAATTATATTGCCGGTTAACGCGTCCTCTTCGCAAATTCTGTCTATTTCGTCGCCGAAAAATTCTACGCGTATAGCAACCTCCGAATTACTTGCGGGGAAAATTTCAACCGTATCCCCGCGCACGCGAAAGGAAGAACGCTTAAAATCTATATCCCTGCGCGCGTACTGAATTTCGACTAATCTTCTTAATAAGGCGTCTCTCTCGATTTCCATACCAGGGCGCAATGAAATTGCCAGACGGAAATAGTCCTCGGGGGCGCCCAATCCGTAAATGCAACTTACTGACGCTACGACGATTACATCCTCCCTCTCGCCCAGAGAACTCGTGGCGGAGTTTCTCAGTTTGTCGATTTCGTCGTTCAGGCTCATATCCTTTTCAATGTATGTATCCGTTGACGGGATATAGCTTTCGGGTTGATAATAGTCGTAATAGCTTACAAAATATTCAACGCGGTTGTTCGGAAAAAATTCCTTAAACTCGTTGCATAGCTGCGCGGCAAGAGTTTTATTGTGCGCTATTACAAGAGTGGGGCGGTTTACGTTCTTGATTACGTTCGCCATAGTAAAGGTTTTGCCGCTACCCGTAACCCCGACCAGAACCTGAGTGCGGATACCGTCAAGAACACCCTCCGTCAGACTTTCGATTGCCTGAGGCTGGTCACCCGTCGGATTAAATTTCGAATGTAACTCAAACTTCATTTGTACGATTATAACCTTTTTACAGATATTTTACAACAAAATACGATACAAACATTTGTTTTTATAAATATTATAAACGCTCTCCCCACTTTTGTCAAACAATTTTAAACGAAAAACGCCCCGAAGGCTAACTTCTTCAAGGCGTTTTAATCTAATCGTCTTCCTCTTTTTCGGGTACGGCGGGAAAGTCTATCCAGAACGATGAACCTTTCCCGAGCTCGGACTCCACGCCGAAATCAAAGGAATGATTTTCGAGAATTATTTTTACTATGTTCAGTCCCAACCCGGTCCCCTTTACCGGTCGGGCATGGTTTTCTTTAATACGATAATATCTATTCCATATTTCGGGCAAATCCTCTTTGGAAATGCCCTTGCCGGTATCACGCACAGTCAGCTTAATACGCTCTGCGGTCATATTGCATTTTAAACTTATATATACCGTCTTATCTGCTCCCGTATAATTTACCGCGTTGCTCAAAAGATTGTAAATAACCTGACCTATCTTTTCTTCGTCGGCCCTAGTGTAAAGATTGGCGTCCACATCGACAAGAAAGGTATAGCCCTGTGTTTCCTGCAAATAATCGAACTTGTTAAGCATACCATACACAAATTCGGTTAAATTGAAAACCTTGAATTTAATTCCGTCCAGATTCGAGCTAAGCTTGGATACGTTTAAAACATCGTTGACTATTCCTGTCAATCTATCTGCCTCATCGATTATAACCTGCAAATGTTTATCGCGCTTTTCGGGATTGTCGCCCGATATTTCACGTATCATAGATGCGTAAGCCTTAATCATAGTAAGCGGCGTTTTAAGGTCATGCGAGACATTGGCTATCAGCTCGCGCTGGAAATCTCCGCTTTTTTTGACCTCGTCGCGAACGGAATTAAGCGTATCCGAAAGGTCGGCAAGCTCCTGATATTCAGCGTTTGCGAAATTAACCGCAAAATCGCCTTTCGAAAATCGCACCGCCGTAGAGGACAAATTTTTGAGTCCGCTTGAAAGCTTTTGCGATACGTTGTATGCAACCATAGCAGTCAGCAATAAAACCGTAACGCCCACTATAACGAAGTAAACCAAAAGCAGTCGGGTTGCCCCCTTGATAATTCCTAGCGAATACGTCGCGACAAGATAGCTACCTCCGCCGTAATCCAGCCGCATTGCGTAATTAAGCGCGTTGTCCTGCGAATAAATTACTTGTGCAGACTCTTTATCTTCCTTATCGAGCTTTTCTATTATTTCTTGCATATCGCCATTCCAGACCGTTTCGTCGGACGGAAGCAACACAGCTCCGCTTTGCGAAAGCACGTAGACGATAATACCGTCCTGTCTGTAATTACGAATAAATTCCGTGGCTTCCGCTTCGTTGTCAACAAGTCCCGCAGCTTCTCTGCCGACACGGATTAACCTTTCCTTAGCCGTTGATTTTGCAGTATTGTTTACGATAAGAAAACAGATAACTTCAAGCAAACATATAAGCAGTACGGACAACAGCAAAAAATGCTTCAATAAAACGCGGTTTATGCTTTTAAGCTGGCTTTTGCGTTTTTTAAACTTCAAATTTGTACCCAAGCCCCCTCAAAGTAACGATAAATTTTCTGTACTGTTTGAGATTAGAGCGCAACATTTTGATATGCGTATCGACCGTTCTGTCGTCGCCGTAGAAATCGAAGCCCCATACGTCCATCAAAAGTTTTTCACGAGTGAGAGCAATGCCCTTATTCTTTACAAAGTAAAAAAGTATTTCGTATTCCTTTGGCGTAAGCTCGGCTTTTTCGCCGTCGACAAACACGTTGCGCCCTACCATATCGATAGTAAGCCCTTCAAATGTAATTACGTCTTTGTTATCGTCGCCGCATCTGCGTTTGAGCACGGCATTAATTCTCGCCATAACTTCTTTGGGCGAAAACGGCTTGGTAACATAATCGTCCACTCCTATCTCGAAGCCGAAAAGCTTGTCGTATTCCTCGCCTCTCGCCGAAAGCATAATGACGGGAATATCCTTAATCTTCTTTATTTCTTTGACTGCGGAAAAGCCGTCAAGTCGAGGCATCATTACATCCATTAATATAATATCAAAATTTTCCTCGCGGCACATTTTAACTGCCTGCATTCCGTCGGAAGCTTCAAAGGCAGTGCCGCCTTCGAACTCAACGTATTCTCTGAGTACTCCGCGAATCATTTCCTCGTCGTCCACTATCAATACTTTCATTTGTAATTCTCCTATTTTCTTAATTATCTAACTACGCAATGAAAACCTTGTGAAAATTTTAAAACGATTTAATAAAAAACATTTCCATAGGTTGATTTTCAAGAACCAAACAGCCGCATTCCCTGTAACCCGTACTGCGATAAAAATGCTGTGCATCCTCGTCCGTCTGCGTAGATACGAGCAAAGCGCCGAAGCCGCGCAGCTTCAACTCCTCTTCGAAAAGCGACATTGCCTCCCTGCCGTAACCGCAACGGCGGTATTCGGGCAGAATTTTTATGAGGCTTAAAAAAGGAAGCTCGTCCCAGAACCGATTGAAAGCCATTACGCCTATCGGCTTAGCACCGTCGAAAATAATGAACCCGCTTTTTTCCGATATGCGCGCTTTGACGGTTTCTACGTCGGCGTGCCCGTCAACCGTAAGCCAAAAGTCTTCGTATTCCCGCGTTACTTCTTTAATACTAATCATACCGCTATTAAGTCTAACATAAAAAAATTTTTTAGTCAATATCAAAAAAACCGTTGACAATCGAAAAAACATGCTATATAATAAGAACACAAACAAATGTTCGCGTACTGTAATTTCGGGTTTACCGTGCGCGGCAAGAGCAATCTTCCGCCGCTCCTATGCCATAACGGCGGAAGATTTTGTTTTATGGAAGATTATGATTGACGAAAATAAGCTTAAAATTTTGACCGAAAGCGCAAAGTATGATGTTTCCTGCTCCTCATCGGGTTCAAATAGAGCCAACAAAGCGGGAGGTATTGGCAACGGCTCGGTTGGAGGAATCTGCCATTCCTTTACTCCCGACGGCAGATGTATATCACTTCTGAAAATTTTAATGAGTAACGATTGCGTTTACGATTGCGAGTACTGCCCCAACAGGTGCAGCATCGACGTTCCGCGCGCACGGCTTACGCCCGACGAAATTTGCGAGCTCGTCATCAATTTTTATAAGCGCAATTATATAGAGTGGCTGTTTCTGTCCTCCGCCGTTTTCGAAAGTCCGAACAGGACTATGGAGCTATTGTGCGAAACTGTGGAAAAGCTGAGAAACGTATATAATTTTAACGGTTATATACATCTCAAGGGCATACCTCACGCTGACGGCGGCATAGTTATGAAAGCCGCAAAAACCGTCGACCGCATGAGCTACAACGTGGAATTGCCCAGCGAGCAATCTTTGAAGCTGCTTGCTCCGCAAAAAACCAAACAGAGTCTGCTGCTGCCAATGAAAAGCCTTAGTCAGGCAATAGAATACGACAAGCAAAACAAAATCAGGCGTGGCAAAGTTTTGCCCGCGGGACAGACCACGCAAATGATTATAGGCGCGTCGCCCGAGCCAGACGGACAGATATTAAAGCTTACTGAGGCGCTGTACCTCAATATGAATTTAAGACGAGTCTACTATTCCTCTTACGTTCCCGTAGTTCAAAGCAATAAGCTGCCTGCGGTCGGGGCGGGGCTGCTGCGCGAGCATAGGCTGTATCAGGCGGACTGGCTGATAAGGTTTTACGGCTTTAACGTAAACGAGATATGCGACGAAAACGAAAATCTTTCTCCCGACTTCGACCCGAAATGCGCCTGGGCATTGAGAAATATGCACCTCTTCCCCGTAGAAATAAACACCGCACCGCTTGAAACGCTGCTGCGTGTTCCCGGTATCGGAGCGAAAAGCGCGTACAGAATTACCGAAGCGCGTAGGTTTGCTAAGCTGGATTTCGACAATCTTGCAAAAATGCGTATAGTGCTTAAAAGAGCGAGGCACTTTATTACCTGCAAGGGAAAATTTTACGGCTCCGACAGTATTTCGCAGGTCAGAAGCTCGCTGTTGATTGCAGGCGCAAATGACGAAAACGAGCAGCTTTCAATGTTCTCCGAGCCCTCCACCGCCCTTTCGGCTCTTACAGGTGAAATATGAAGGTATTTATTACAGACGGCACCGTCGAAGCATTTTTCACTGCTGTTTTTGACGCCTATACCGAAAGTAACTGCATAATATCGTCCGACAGACAGATACAGCTCACGCTTGACAGCCAGACCGTATGCGTTGACAGTGATATGCAAAAATACCAAAGAGTGCTTAGCGCAGTCGAAAACTACGACGAATACGCCGCAGACGACCTGCTGCTGGCTTTGAGAAGCTGCAATCCGCAAAAAGAGCAAATTGCTTTTGATTATATCAAAGAGCTTTTACGGACAAGGCACCCTATCCGTAAACGACTCTCGCTTCCGGAGGTTATTGCGCTGAACAACGTGCTTTATAAGGTAACCGGCGAAACCCATAGATTGAAAGGACTGCTAAGGTTTATGGAAAATGCAGACGGAATACTTTACGCTCCCTATTCGCCAGACAACAATATTACAGATATACTCATGCGCCATTTTGCAGAAAGACTGAAATGCGAGCGGTTCGTGATACACGACTTAAAACGCAAAATTGCGGGAATGTACGACGGTAAAAATTGGATTATTGGTTACGCCGACCAAGCCGAAATATGCCTTTCGGCAGATGAATGCACATTCGTCAATCTATGGAAAAAATATTACAGGGCTGTAAATATAGAAGAGCGTCCGCACGAAAAACAGATGAAGGGCTCTATGCCAGTGAGGTATTGGAAGTTTCTGCCCGAAAAGCAATAATAAAGTCCGCTAAACAAGCGGACTTTATTTTATTTAATGCTGTTATAAATTTTGTCGAAGAATTCGCCAAGATAATTGTTTTCAATCTTTTCAATTTTGCCGCAGTCGGCAGCCCTGGTAAGCTCGGGGTCAATCGGCAGTTTTGCGACTGCGGGAATACCGTATTCCAGTGCAAGCACGTCTACCCCGCTTTCACCGAAAACCGAAATTTTTCTGCCGCAGTCGGGGCACCTTATATAGCTCATATTTTCGACTATACCCAAAATAGGCACGTTCATCATATTCGCCATATTCACCGCCTTCTGTACAAGCATACCGGCTTGTTCCTGCGGGGTCATAACGATTATGACGCCGTCAAGCGGAATACTTTGGAACACCGTCAAAGGAACGTCGCCTGTCC
>CATJZR010000055.1 GCA_949745625.1 uncultured Eubacteriales bacterium
GAATCCCGCCGAGCTCAGACAGAGAACGCTTGCGCTTGCAGCTCTGTTCATTGCCTGCGGAATAGACCCTGAAAAGTGCGCGCTGTACGTTCAGTCAACCGTGCCGGCGCATGCGGAGCTTTGCTGGGTGCTTAATACGTTCACTTACGTTGGCGAAATGAACAGAATGACCCAGTTCAAGGATAAGAGCGCGAAACACGCCGATAATATAAATATGGGGCTTATGGACTATCCCGTGCTGATGGCTGCGGATATACTTTTGTATCAGGCGGCAGTTGTTCCCATAGGAAAGGACCAGACGCAGCATCTTGAAATTGCCCGCGATATAGCGCAGCGGTTCAACAACGCGTACTCTCCGACGTTTACCGTGCCCGAAGGGGTCTATCTCAAATCGGCGGCAAATATAAGCGACCTTTTAAATCCCGACAAAAAAATGTCCAAATCAGCGGAAAACCCCAACGGCTCGATTTTTTTATCCGACGACAGGGATACCGTAATCCGTAAATTCAAGCGTGCCGTTACAGACAGCGACGGGGAAGTAAGATACGACCCCGAAAAAAAGCCGGGCGTAAGTAACCTGCTTTCCATATATTCGGTATTCTCTGATAAGAGCGTGGCGGACGCGGAAAAAGAGTTCTGCGGCAGGGGTTACGGCGAATTTAAGCTTGCCGTCGCGGAAACTGTTGCGGATAAGCTTGCACCGATACAGGCGGAGCAGGGAAGGCTTCTCGCCGACAGGGACTATCTCGACGGCGTATTAAAGTCGGGGGCGCAGCGCGCGGAATATACCGCGAAGAAAACTTTAAACAAGGTCTATAAAAAAATCGGCTTTTATCAGATATAGGGTTCACGAAATTACCGCTCCGTTCTGCGCACGGCAATTTCCGTGATTGCGGCGGCTTTGCCTGCAATATTAATGGTAAACAAATTATAATGGCGGGCATTCGCACCGTCGAGGTGTTTGCGCGCAATTTGAGGCGTGCTGCGGAAAAGTGTATTTTCCTTGCACCGTAAATTATTAGAAAATATAAGAGGTTTTATATTGTTCGGATATATTCAACCCGACGCGCCGTATCTGTTTAAAAAGGACGAAACGCTTTATAAGGCGCTTTACTGCGGACTTTGCAAAAGCATAGGGGCAGGCTGCGGTCAACGTGCTCGTTCGGCTTTGACCTTCGATATGGCGTTTATGTCGGCGTTAATTCACAACATAAGGCGTGAGGACGTAAACATAAAGCGTGCGCGCTGCGCACTGCATTTAATAAAGAAGCGTCCCATTGCCGCTGTTGACGAGGTGACCGTAATGCTGGGCTGTATTAACACGGCGCTGGCGTATTACAAGCTTTGCGACGATAAAGCGGACGGCGACAAGAAGGGTGTGTTCAGGCACCTGTATAAAAAGGGCTTGAAGCGCGCGGCGAAAAAACACGCGCCGGCGGTGGAAATAATCAGCAGGCAGATGCGTGCGCAAAGCGATTTGGAAAAGGCGGGTTGCGGCATAATAGAAATGGCTGCCGAGCCCACGGCAGTTATGATGAGCGAGCTTTCGGCGTACGCGTTAGGCGAATATTCTACCGACGAAACCCGCGCTCTGTTTTACGATATAGGTAAATGGGTATACTTAATAGACGCGCTCGACGATTACGACAAGGACGTAAAAAAGCGCCGCTATAACGTGCTGTACAACGCCTTCGGGGCGGACTGCAAGGCGCGAGCGGTTGCTGACAACAGGGAAGAACTTACCTTTCTTTTCGACAGTCTGTTCGCGGATATGCGCGCGCGGATTGCCAAAATAAACTTCGCGTTCAACCGCGATTTGACGGATAATATAATATTGCGCGGCATACCCTTAAAGACGAGGGCGGTGCTTAACGCGCAGTGCAAAAACAAAAAAGACGGAGATAAATATGAACAAGAAAAATCTTGAGCTTTTCGGGCTTTCGGAGAACGCTACAAAAGAGGAGCTGGATTCTGCTTACGAGGCTTTGAGGAACAAATATCTCGAAGAGAGATTTATGGACGGAGACGTCGGCAATAACGCCGCGGAAATGCTCACCCGCATAGAGACGGCGTATAACGACCTCACGCGCGAGCTGTCCGAAAGCGCGACCGCTGCCGAGGACGGCGGTTCGTTCACGCGCGTTGAAGAGCTTATAAAAGACGGTAACCTAGCCGAGGCGCAGCGCGTCCTCGACGGCTTTAACGAGCGCGGAGGGAAATGGCATTATCTGCAAAGCGTGCTTTTCTACCGCAAAAATTGGGTAAGCGAAAGCAAAAAACAGCTTGAAATAGCCATTCAGCTCGAGCCGGAAAACGACAAATACAAGGAAGCTTACAGAAAGTTAAACGAGAAAATCAACTACGATTCGCAGCGTTCCTCTAACGAAAGCGTTTATCAGGGTCAGACCGTGAACGCAGGCGACGAAAACCAGATGGGCGGCAGCTTCTGCGCAAGCTGTATCGAATGTTGCTATCTCAATATGTGCATTAATTGCCTTTGTAACAGCTGCTGCCATTAAAATTGCTTTTTATATGCAGTTTTGGGGATATATATGGGTAAAAATAAATATTCGCGGTCGTTCGAAATCGCGCTTTCCGCTATTTCGTGCGCCGTGTCGGTCGTTATGTTGCTCGTCGGGTTTTGGAGCGATATTCTGCTTGCCTCGGGTTACCTGTTTTCGACGGTTGCGCTTATGGTGCCGCTGTCAAAGCAATTTTACCGCGGCGGCGCGCTTGCATATCTCGGCACGGTAATTCTCGCAATAGTTATGGGCGCGGCGGCCAAATTTTGGGATTTGGTTCCCTTTATAATGTTTTTCGGGCTGCATCCGTTGTTAAACGCGTTGCAGTTAAAATTCAACGTCAACAAATGGCTTGCGCTCGCGGTGAAAACCGTTTGGTTCGACTTTACCCTTTGGGTTGCCTATATACTTATTTTCGGCGGAGTTTTGGGCGGTTCGCAGTCTGACAACGCCTTTTACGAATTTATAAACAGATATATCTACTTATTCATTTTCGTGGGCGGAACGCTGATTTTCTTTCCCTACGACTATCTTATATTCAAAATGCAGGGTACAGTAAACAAGCTCGTTTACAGAATAAAAAAGTAACCATGGAAGAAGACGTAAAGCAGGATACCTTAGAGTTTGCGGAAGAGTTGATAGAGCTTGGCTCGCTTGACAAGGCTCAGGCTGTTTTGGACAACGTAAAGGAAAAGAGCGCGAAAAAGCGTTACCTTCAAAGCAGAATCTACAAGGGTAGATTTTGGTTTACCGAACAGCGCAAGCAGTTAAAGGAAGCGATAAAGGCAGAGCCCGATAACGAGCTGTATCAATCGGAATTAAAGGAGCTTGAAGATTTCGCAAAAACCGACGAATACAAAAGCACGGTTAAACGCAAGCAAATGGGCTTAGGCGAGGGCTGCGCGGAATTATGCGCCGAGTGCAGCTGTATGTGCTGTCTCCAAGGGCTTTGCGAGGGTATTTGCGAAGGGTGCTGATTAAATAGGTTACGATAATGGAAGAAAGAAAGCCGCTTGAAAAAGTTGAAGATTATATTGCGCAAGGCGATTTGTACTCGGCACAAAATCTTTTAAATATGATTGATGAGGAAAGCGGAAAAAAGCAATATCTTCAAAGCAGGGTTTATAAGGAAAAGCGTTGGTATAACGAACAGCGAAAATCGCTTAAAGCGGCAGTCAGAGCCGAGCCTCAAAATAGAGAATATAAAAAGGAATTAACAGAGCTTTTAGAATTCAGTAAAACTTCCGAATATAAAAAACGGTACAGCGCCCCCCAATGGGTGAAACGACGAGATTTTGTTTCGATTGCTGTTTCGATTGTTATGGTTGTTAAAAAGTTATGTTACATAAAAACGAAATTTACGAAGGACTCGTTTCGGGCTTAGGCTCGAACGGCGAGGGAATAGTTAAAATAGAAGGCGCAACGGTGTTTGTGCCTTTTTGTCTTATCGGCGAAAGAGTGAGATTTGCCGTTTTAAAGTGCAGCGGGAATATTGCTTACGGAAAGCTCGTCTGCGTGTTGCAACCGTCTGTGGACAGGGCGGTGCCGTGCTGTCCCGTTTTCGGGAAATGCGGCGGGTGCGACTTACAGCATATTAAGTATCCGGCACAGCTTGAATTCAAGCGCGGCGCGGTTGCAAACGCGCTTGCCAAGATAGGCGGCATTACCTTCCCCGTCGGTGCGGCGGTGCCCTGCGAAAGAGAGTACGGCTACCGAAATAAGCTTGCGCTGCCCGTCGAGGCGCGAGGGGACGAAACGGTTGCGGGCTTTTACGCGCCGCGTAGCCATAGAATCGTCCCCACGGACAACTGTTATATACAGTCGGACTGGGCGGCGGACGTCATAGCCGCGGTAAAGGCGTTCGGCTCGGCAGCGGTGCGGCAAATAGTAGTGCGGGAAATAAAGGGCGCTTTTATCTTTGCGTTGGTCTGCCATAAGTTAATCGACGCATCCCCGCTCGCAGAGCTTCTTAAAAAAAAGTTTCAAAAATTTACGCTGCTTATAAACGTCAACTCTTCGGAAGGCAACGCCATATTCGGTGATGAATGGCATACCGTTTACGGCGACGGCTTTTTCGGCGCGGAGGAGTTCGGCATTAAATACAGGGCAGGCGCGAACACGTTTTTGCAGGTCAACGACGGTATGCGCGCAAAGCTATATTCCGCGGTGCTTGACGAGGCTGACGCCGGTGTGACGGCAATCGACCTGTACAGCGGCGGCGGAATGCTTACGGCAATGCTTGCCCGAACGCGCGGCTGCGCCTCCGGAATAGAGGTCGTGCACGAGGCGTCGCGCTGCGCAGACGCATTAAGGGACGAAAACGGTCTTGCGGGTAAAATGTTCAATATATGCGGCAAGGTCGAGGAAGAGATTGATAAGGTTTTTGCGCGCACGGGCGGTAAACGCATAATCGTATGCGACCCGCCCAGAAAAGGCATGGAACGCAGCGCGGTAAAGGCGATAAGCAGGTCCGGCGCGGACAAAATTATTTTGGTTTCTTGCAATCCGGCAACTCTTGCGCGCGACCTCGGACTACTTGTCGGCACGTTGCAAGAGTACAACGGTCAGCTTGTGAAGTGTGCTTCGCCGCAGTCTGACTATGAAATTGCAAGCATAACTCCGTTCGATATGTTCCCACAACCCCGCCATATCGAGACGCTGGTTGTTCTTTCCCACAAAAAACCCGACGGACATATCAACATAAAGGTTGAGTTCGGCGAAGAGGAAGGGCAAGTATCTTTAAAAGAAGTTGCCACACGTGCAGAAGAGCGCAAGCCGAAAGAGAAAGTAACCTACA
>CATJZR010000056.1 GCA_949745625.1 uncultured Eubacteriales bacterium
AAATTTACCGAAAAGCTGCAGCCCGTTTCCGTCGAAAATCAGTCTTTTGCCGTCTATGTAGGTATGCCTGCATTCGTAACGCTGTTTCCAGCATTCCATCGCGGGGCGCGCAAGCTGAAGCGTAATAAAGCTGACTAAAAAAGCAACCAGCCCTATCAGTTTTCTCACGATTGCGCCGCCCGTATAGCGTGACAGCTCCTGATTGTCCTGCAAAGTATTATCCATAAAAACCTCCTTTGGTCCCAAACTACCAAAATGGTAGTTTTTGAATAATTATATTACCAAAATGGTAATATGTCAAGTGGGTAAAGAATAATATGAAAATAATTTTGGGGGAACGGTTAAAAGAACTTAGAGAGGACAGGGGATACACGCAGAAGCAACTGTCGGATAAGCTTGGCTTAAACAGCGTAACCTATCTGCATTACGAAAAGGAACAGCGCGAGCCTCCGCTTTCGCTGCTCGCGGAAATCGCCGCGTTTTACGGCGTTTCCGTGGACTATCTGCTAGGACTGAACGACGACGGCTGATAAATGCTGCGCTCCCGCGACAAAAAGTCGCGGGAGCGCTTTAACTAAATGAAATTTATTACTGTCAGAGAAATTATTAAACCGAATACTGTAATAAGCGGTAAAACCGTCAAAGGAACAATCAGCCACTTTACGCCGTATTTCAGTTCGGCAAGCTTTTCGGGCGAGAGATTGCCTTTTGCCGATAAACGCCGCCCTTTCGGGCGGCGTTTATGCTGTAAGACTTGAAATTTTATAATAACCGTGTTATAATCAAGCTATGGGAAATTTTATACTTTCTATAGACCAAGGGACGACGAGCTCGCGCGCGGTAATATTCGATAAGGACGCGCACGTCCGCGCTATCGCCCAACAGGAATTTAAGCAGATATACCCCAAGGCGGGCTGGGTCGAACATTCGGCGCAGGATATTCTGGGTTCGGTTATGGCGGTGGTTGCCGAGGCGGTCGTACGCGCCGAAATAACTGCCGAGGATATATCCGCGATAGGCATTACCAACCAGCGCGAAACGACGCTTGTATGGGATGCAAAGACGGGCAAACCCGTTTGTAACGCCATAGTCTGGCAGTGTCGACGCACCGCGGACTACTGCGAAAAGCTGAAAAAAGACTACGGCGATTTTATTTACGAAAAAACGGGGCTGATTCCAGACGCGTACTTTTCGGCAACCAAGCTTAAATGGATACTTGACAACGTAGAGGACGCGCGTGGTCGCGCCGAGCGTGGCGAGCTGCTTTTCGGCACGGTCGATACGTTCTTAATGTGGCACCTTACCAAGGGCGCGGTTTTTGCAACCGACTGTACCAACGCAGCACGCACCATGCTGTACAATATACATACCTTAAAATGGGATGAAGAGCTGTTGCGCCTTTTCGATATACCGGCGCGTATGCTCCCCGCGGTTCAGCCCTCGGGCAGCTTTTTCGGATATACCGACAAGAGCGTGCTCGGCAGTCCCGTAAAAATTTGCAGCGCCGTCGGCGACCAGCAGGCTGCGCTGTTCGGTCACCTCTGCGTAAAGGAGGGCGACCTTAAAAACACGTACGGAACGGGCTGCTTCCTGTTGATGAACACGGGCGAAAAGCCCGTCAAAAGCCGCAACGGATTAGTTACCACGCTTGGGGCGTCGCTTTCCGAAAGGCCGCCGTACGTTCTCGAGGGTTCGGTTTTCGTCGGCGGCGCGGTGGTGCAGTGGCTGAGGGACGGGCTTAAAATAATAGAAAAAGCCGACGACAGCGAAACGCTTGCCGAAAGCGTAGGGGATAACGGCGGGGTTTACGTCGTACCCGCGTTTACGGGACTCGGCGCGCCGTACTGGGACGGCGGTGCAAGGGGCACTATTACGGGCATTACACGCGGAACTTCCAAGGCGCACGTCGTGCGCGCCGCGCTTGAAAGCATTGCCTATCAGGTGGCGGATTTGGTTGACGCAATGAAGAGGGATGCAGGGGTGGAAATATCGCGCCTTGCCGTCGACGGCGGTGCAAGCAAAAATAATTTTCTGTTGCAGTTCCAGTCGGACATACTCAACTGCGAGACCGTGCGCCCGCAGACGGTAGAGACCACCGCGCTCGGCGCGGCGTTCCTTGCGGGGCTCGCCTCGGGGCTTTGGAACGATACCGACGAAATCCGCGAGACCGTGCGCACGGGCAGAGTTTTCCGTCCGGATATGTCCGAAGAGCGTCGCCGCGCCCTGCTCGGCGGTTGGGCTAAGGCGTTGCGTCAGACCCAGACTCGATAAAATAAGAGGAACGCTCAGTTCCTCTTATTTTTAAGATAAATTTTGAAAGCCTTTTTATCGGGCACGCCGCCCGAAATAATAGCAACCGATTTGTGCTTGCCCTCTATAACGTACCCGACGTCGGCGTACCTTGCGCCGCGCTCGTAAAGTCTGCAAAACGAAACGGTAAGGCGGTTGCAAATAGTGGTGGTAATCGATGCGCTCCGCGCGGCGTTCAGCCGCTTAAACGCCGAAAAATCGAAGGTAAGCCCGTCCTTGTAGCCGTTCGCGTTCATTGTGAAAATGCAGCCGTTGCGATAAATGCGGAATGTCAGACTGTCGCGCTCGGGGTGCATTGCCTGCGGGTTTTCAAGGCAGATTGCCAAAACGTAATCGGATATTATTCTTTCGGCGCGGGCACCGTATTTAATGTTGCAAAGCGCCGCTCCTGCCGCTCCCGCCACGATAAGCGCAGGCGGCAATGCAAAGGACAGGTATAGCAGCGCGTCCAAGTTGCGCGCACGCGCCAGCGGGTAGCACACGGCAAACAGTATTAACCCCGCGGCGGCGACGGCAAGGAAAACCGTTCCTATAAGCTCGCCGCGCTTTACGCCCTTAATTCTATTTTCGTCAAGAACCATAACAATATTTTAACCGCTATCGCGGCGGTTAGTCAAGCATATAAGAGGAATTAAAATGAAACTGGATTTCGAAATGGTACCAGACAGCTGCTGGTACTCGAATTTAAGAAGCATACTTTCACCCGCGCAATGGGACGCCGTGCGCAGGGACGCATATTCCCGCGCGCAGGGCAAATGTATGATTTGCGGCGCGCCCGCAAGCCGTTTGGAGGCGCACGAGCGCTGGTCGTACGACGAGAAAGACTGCGTTCAAAAGCTTGAAACGGTCGTCGCGGTCTGCAAAAGCTGTCACGAGGTTATACATATCGGCAGAACCTCGCTTACGGGCGGGGAAGAACGCGCTTGCGCTCACTTTATGAAGGTAAACGGCTGCTCGTACACGGAATATCGCAAAGCTCTCGGTATAGCGACGGAAGCACACCGCCGCAGAAACGCCGTTGCTGAATGGAAACTTGACATTTCCTGGTTAAAAAGATTTACCTGATTCGCATATTATATACTATTTTGACGAATTAGTTTGACTTATGGCATAAATATGATAAAATATATGTGGACGAAAATATCTTTTAATATTAAAAGATGCGTAACGCCATAGCGTTACGCATCGTCAAAACTCTTTTTTGCCGACAAGCTCGTCGATAGATATTTCGAATATGTCGCTAAGTGTCCAAAGGTTTGAGAGGGTGGGCTCCATATTGCTTTTTTCCCACTCGCTTATGCATTGTTGGGTTACGCCTGTCATCTCGGCAAGCTCGGCTTGCGAAAGCTTGTTTTCGGCGCGCAGCGATTTCAGATTGCTGCCAAAACTGTTTTTCATCAATATTAGTACACAAGTTTACTTGTGAATTATTTGACTTACAGAATAATTGTGATATTTTGTGAATATACTTCATCGCCTTACGTTCAGGAGGAGGCTTATGGTTAAAAAAATTACGCTGATAATTTTAAGCGTGCTTATGATTGCTATTGCGGCAACTGCGGTAACGCTCGGACTGGTATTCCGCAACGATACGGCAGATTCTTCGCAGGGGACCGAACAGGGTGGGGACTCGTCTTCGACGGGCGACACGCTCGGCGACGGTTCGAACGGAGGAAATACTAATGGCGACGGCTCGAACGGAGGAAATACTAATGGCGACGGCTCGAACAGCGGCGGTAATTCGGGCAGTAACGGCGGTGCCACGGGCGGTAGTGGCTCCGGCGGAAACGGCGGTAGCACGCAGCCCCCGCAAACCCACATTTGTTCTTTTAAATTAAAAACTACCGTTGCCGCAGATTGCCTTAACGGCGGATACTCGCTGTATTCGTGCAGCTGCGGAAAGGAAGAGCAACGCGATAAGACTAAGGCGCTCGGACACGATTACAAGCAAACTATTCATAAAGCCACCTGTCAGACGGACTGGTCGATGACCGAGGAATGTACGAGGTGTAATGACACTAAAACCCAAACGGTCGAGGACAGCAAGGTTCCCTGCGAATACACATGGACAGATACGGTTGTGGCGACGTGTACTACCGACGGCTCTCAGTCGGGCACTTGCAAGTGGTGCGGCGGCAATCAGACAAGGAAGGTAGACGCCCTCGGACACAACCACGGTGCGTTTGTATCCAATAACGACGCAACCTGCGCTGCTGACGGTACCGAAACGGCGGAATGTTTGCGGTGCGGAAATAAAAGTACGCGGATTATAGTCGGTAGCAAGCTTCCGCATAGCTACGGCGAATATATTAATAACAATAATGCAACCTGTGCTCTCGAGGCTACGGAAACGCGTACCTGCGCGGGGTGCGGAGATAAGGATACGAGGAGAATTTCAGGCACTAAGCTTCCCCACAGCTACGGCAACTGGATTACTACGGCGGAGGCGACGTGTAAGACGGAGGGCGAGCGTACGAAAACCTGCAAAAACTGCGGGGATAAGGTAAGCCAGACGACCGGTTACGGCAACCACAAGCTAAACGGAAACAGCTGTACGGTGTGCGGGGGCGTGTTTGACGCAAATACATTCTTTCTTAATGTCAACAATTCAAGCGGGCAGACTGCTGCCTTTGGTACGGTAACACTGGAATTTACTTATCTAGATTCCAACGGCAACGATATGAGCTGTGAAATATATATAGTGCAGACTTATACGCTTAACGGACGGCAGATAGTGAACCGCACGAAAGTACGCAGCGCTACGCAGCTGTCTACGGACTGGTATAAGGAATGTTGCTTCGGCGATTTTACATTGTACAGTCTTGAAGAGGGTTGCAACGTCAATTTCAGAAACTGCTGGATGGATTATGATGTGCATCTCAGTGATAATTGGCTGACTTTCATTGTTGGTGGTAGCGGACGCAGTGAAAACGGTAGCAGTTACACATTCGAACAAAGATATAACGTTGATTTATAAAAAGTAAGTTAATAGAAGCGCCGCGCGTTTTTGAAGTGAACCCCAAAGTTTGGACAAAAAAATAAATAATTATAATTGAGAGTGAGTTCGGTATTGTATCGGACTCATTTTCAGTTTTAAAATAATTCGTTCATTGTTGTAGTAATCAATATAATCTTTCAAGCAACGGATGAATTCATCCGTTGAAGAAAATGTTTCACCATAAAACATTTCAACCTTTAATCTTCCGAAGAAGTTTTCCATTGCCCCGTTATCCATACAGTTACCTTTCCGTGACATACTTTGCACGATGTTATGTTCTTTCAATGAGCGTTGGTATTCCCTGTGTTGGTACTGCCAGCCTTGGTCTGAGTGGAAT
>CATJZR010000057.1 GCA_949745625.1 uncultured Eubacteriales bacterium
CAAGGAAGGTAGACGCCCTCGGGCACGACCACGGTGCGTTTGTATCCAATAACGACGCAACCTGCGCTGCTGACGGTACCGAAACGGCGACTTGCTCGCGTTGTCCGGACACGATTACGCAGAACGTAGAGGGAAGCAGGCTTCCTCATACCTTCGGACTGTATATTCCCAATAACGACGCGGCGTGCGACCATGACGCAACCGAGACGGCGACTTGCGCTAAGTGCGGCGCGAAGGATTCGCGGGATGTTCCCAATACCAAGCTTCCTCACACTTGGGGAGAGTATTATTCCGATTTAAATGCAGACTGCAAAAATCAGGGAACGATGACTGCTAATTGCGAAAACTGCTCTGCAACAAATACTCTGCCCGACCCTAACGGGCAGCTCGGTGACCATAATTACGTTTGGACTGTCAAAACTGTGGCAACTTGTATGCAGTTGGGCGAAAAAGAGGGTAAGTGTAAGGTATGCGGCGACGTAACCGTAAAACACGATTACGCAAACCATTCTACCGACAAAGTCGGCGCGATTTGCAGCGTTTGCAAATTGCCCGTAAGTTATATGACAAGCTTCCCGATTAAGAATTTTTCCACGTTCGATTACGTATCTAACCACGGCGAGATAATGGTCGGCTTCATTGTAAAGCAATTAAACGGCAAAAACAAACCGTTGGTTTGCGATATTTATATCGCTCAGTACGATAAAAATGCTATGGCAAACGGTGTATTTACTCTTGTAGCTCCGTACATTACTCTTTCTGATGTGAAGGTTACCAACGCTTGGTCAGACCCCGGTACCGTTGTAGACGGCAGTCTAAGCGCAAGCTTCGACATCGGGCTTAAAAATGTTTTGACCGGCAATACTGACAGCTATAAATTTATTATCGAAAGCCTGACGTTTGACGAGAGCGAACCGAGTTTTCGCGGTGTATGCGTATTTGCACAAACCGCAGGCACGCATGACGTAGAAATTTTCAATGCGAATTTCGATAGCAGAAAGGGTTTAGTCAGCGGCGAGCTTACTATGCGCGACTGGTGGCTTACCGACGTGCTGCAAGTAAGCCAAAGCACCGGCACGGCGGGGTTGGAGTATAAGTACTATTCCGACGGCGACTACTACGAAGTTATCGGGTACGGCACGGCAAGCGGCGAAATAGTCGTTCCCGCAACTCATAACGGTTCGCCCGTAAGGTTAATTAGCGTTCTTGACCATAACAACGGTATTACGAGTCTGGTAATCCCCGACAGTGTTACGGACATTGAAATAGACGCTTTCTTCGGATGTGAAAATCTTACGAGTGTATCCATAGGCAGCGGTATGACCCGTATACGCGACAAGTCGTTCGGCAACTGCACAAAGCTGACAAGCGTGTCTTTCGGAAGTAATGTGACGGAAATCCAGCAAAGGGCATTTGACGGATGTTCGGCTTTGAAACGCATTAATTTCGATGGTACCAAGGCGCAGTGGAATACAATAAAAAAAGGTACAAATTGGGATAGAGGCACGGGCAATTACGTAGTTGTATGTACCAACGGAGTGTTGCCTGACACAGACGCGACGGGCTTGATATATCAGGACAATTTAAATGCGGGTGACAGCTATATCGTTAATATCGGCACGGCGAAGGGCGACGTGGTTATTCCCTCAACACATAACGGATATCCCGTAACTTCGGTACAGTGGGCTTTTAACGCAAATCTTGATTTAACAAGCATTGTTATACCCGACAGTGTGACAGACGTCCCCGCCGACGCGTTTTTCGGTTGTTCGAACCTTAAAAGCGTAAAGATAGGCAAAGGCGTTTCGTGTATAGAAGAGAATTCGTTTTGGCAATGCAGCAGTCTTACGAGCGTAACGATAAGCGGTACGGTGACGGAAATTCAATCGTATGCGTTTGCCGATTGCACGGCTTTGAAAGAAATTAATTTCGGCGGAACGAAAGCGCAATGGAACGCGATAAGTAAGGCAGGCGATTGGGACCATAATACGGGTAATTACACCGTTAAATGTACCGACGGAACAATTTAATTAAAGCGAAAGCGGGGCGCGTGTCTGCGCCCCGCTTTAATAGCGCCGCAGCTTGGAAAACTGCGGCGCTATTATTTTATTTTTGTATGTCTGACCATAAATTTTTCAATAAAACGTCGAAAAATGTTTAATTGTAAAATTTTTCAAATACAAAATATTGTGTTTTAGTTAAAAAATAACATACAAGATATTGTGGTCGGGTGGCTTGACTTTGGGCGTGGCAGGTACTATACTTAAAATTACTGGGCAATAAAAGTCCCGTTGAGGATTTTATGCGTCGGGATAATATCGCGTTTTCGGAGGTTTTATTATGAAAGTTATTAAAAGGGATAATTCGGTTGTCGATTTCGATAAATCCAAAATTGTAACCGCAATTAAAAAAGCCAACGAGGCTGTAGACTTCGAGGACAGGGCGACCGATGCCCAGATTAGCGAAATAGTCGACGATATTGCTTCGCGTCACCGCCGCCGTATTCTCGTTGAGGATATTCAGGACATGGTAGAGGAAAAGCTTATGGAAATGCAAAAGTTCCAGCTTATGAAGGCTTATATCCTTTACCGTTACGAGCGCGCGCTCATCCGCAAGGCAAACACAACGGACGAGAGCATTCTTTCGCTTATAAAAAATAAGAATAAGGACGTAATGGAAGAAAATTCCAACAAGAACGCGCGCACGGCTTCGACCCAGCGCGATCTTATCGCGGGCGAAGTTTCTAAGGATTTGACCCGCCGTATCCTTTTACCCGAGAAAATTTCAAAGGCGCATGACGACGGCGTGCTGCACTTCCACGATGCGGACTACTTTTTGCAACCCATTTTCAACTGTTGCTTAATAAATATTAAGGACATGCTCGACAACGGCACGGTAATGAACGGCAAGCTTATCGAAAGCCCCAAATCGTTCCAGACCGCCTGCACGATAACCACGCAGATAATCGCGTCGGTAGCGTCGTCGCAGTACGGCGGGCAGTCGGTCAATGTCGCTCACCTCGGCAAATATCTGCGCCTTACGCGCGATAAATATGCCGCGCAGTGTGACGAGCAGTTTGGCGACACCGTGGACGAGCAGACGAAAATCAAGTTTGTAAATATGCGTTTGCAGGAGTCTCTTAAAGCGGGTGTGCAGACCATACAGTATCAGATTAACACTCTTATGACGACGAACGGTCAGTCGCCGTTCGTAACGCTTTTCCTCTACGTCGACGAGAAAGACGAGTACGTGGAAGAAAACGCAATGATAATCGAGGAAATATTAAATCAGCGTTACAAGGGTATAAAGAATGAGAAGGGCGTTTACGTCACACCTGCATTCCCCAAGTTAATTTACGTTTTGGACGAAAACAACTGCCTTAAAGGGGGCAAGTACGACTATCTGACCAAGCTTGCGGTCAAGTGCTCGTCTAAGCGGCTTTACCCCGACTATATATCTGCAAAGAAAATGCGCGAGCATTACGAGGGCAATGTATTTTCGCCTATGGGCTGCCGTTCGTTCCTTTCGCCGTGGAAAGACGAAAACGGAAATTATAAGTTCGAGGGCAGGTTCAATCAGGGCGTAGTGTCCGTCAATCTTCCGCAGATAGGTATACTGTCGAAGGGCGACGAAAACAAGTTCTGGGAAATATTCGAGGACAGAATGAACCTCTGCTATGAGGCGATTATGTGCCGTCACGAGGCGTTGAAGGGCATTACCAGCGACGTTTCGCCCGTGCATTGGCAGTACGGCGCGATAGCACGGTTGCAGCCCGGGGAAAAGATAGACAAATTCCTCTACGGCGGTTATTCGTCTATTTCGCTTGGATACATAGGTCTTTACGAGGTAACGAAGCTCGTCAAGGGTGTTTCGCACACCGACCCCGCAGGAGCGGAATTCGCGCTTAAAGTAATGCAGTCGTTGCGCGACCATTGCGACAAATGGAAGAAGGAAACCAATATCGGTTTTGCACTTTACGGCACGCCGGCGGAATCGCTGTGCTACCGCTTTGCGAGAATCGATGCCGAGAAGTTCGGCTCTATTCCCGATATTACCGACAAGGGCTACTACACCAACAGCTATCACGTCGACGTACGGGAAAATATCGACGCATTTTCCAAGTTCAAGTTTGAAAGCCAGTTTCAGAAAATTTCGTCGGGCGGCGCCATTTCATACGTTGAAATTCCGAATATGCGCCATAACCTGACCGCAATCGAGGACATAGTCCGCTTTATTTACGACAATATTCAGTACGCGGAATTCAATACCAAGTCCGACTATTGCCACGTATGCGGCTTCGACGGCGAAATAGAAATCAACGACGACAACGAATGGGAGTGCCCCGTTTGCCACAATAAGGACCAGCGCAAAATGAACGTCACTCGCCGCACCTGCGGATATTTGGGCGAAAATTTCTGGAACGTGGGAAAGACCAAAGAAATAAAAGCAAGAGTTTTACACCTGTAATATTTACGGCTATTACGCTCCGCAAATAATAAGTGGTGCGAGGGCATTGCCATCTTGCACAAATCATTAAGTGCAAACAATAGTATAATTTGTGCAAATGCGCCTACCGAGTGGCGGAGCCACAAATTGCGCAGTGCTGCGGAAAAGTGTGATTTTCCTTGCACCGTAAAATATTTAAAATTATTGATTAAACGGTACGTTTATGAATTACGCTAATATAAAATGGTACGACGTGTCGAACGGCCCCGGGGTCAGGGTTTCGCTTTACGTCAGCGGTTGCAGAAACCGCTGCAAAAACTGCTTTAACCCGGAAACATGGGACTTCGATTATGGTCAGCCTTTTACGGCAGAGGTCGAGGACAAAATTCTCGACGCTATGCAGCCGGACTACATAAAGGGCTTTACCCTTCTCGGCGGAGACCCGTTCGAGCCCGAGAACGCAGCGGTGCTTGCACCGTTTTTGCGCAGAATGAGAAAGCGCTATCCCGATAAGTCGCTTTGGTGCTTTACGGGCTACGACTACGAGCGTGACCTTCTCACCGGAAAGCAGGGAGACCACGATACGGTGTTAAAAATTCTGCGGTGCCTCGACGTGCTCGTCGACGGGCGGTTCGTGGAGGAGTTGAAGGATTTGAACCTTAGGTTCCGCGGCTCGTCCAACCAGCGCATTATATTGGTGCCGCAGTCGCTTAAAAAAGACGAGGTGGTGCTTTGGGACGGCGAAAAGGAGCAGTAAATGAATTGCAGCGTCAACATTAAAAAGCTGAGGGAAGGGGCGACGGTTCCCTCTTACGGCAGCGAATACGCCGCAGGCGCGGATTTGTATGCGTGCGTCGACGGAGAAACAGAGATACCCCCGCACGAAACGGTAGTGGTGCCTACGGGCATAGCGTTAGAGCTTCCCGTCGGCTATGCGGGGCTTATCTATGCGCGCAGCGGGCTTGCCTCGAAAAAGGGGCTTGCTCCCGCCAACAAGGTTGGCGTTGTGGACTGTGACTATCGCGGCGAGGTCAAGGTTGCGTTGCATAATCATTCGGGTCAGGTGCAGCGAGTAGACGCAGGCGAGCGCATTGCCCAGTTGGTAATAACTCCATATTTAACCGCGCAGTTCGTCGAGTGCGGCGAGCTGTCCGAAACCGTGCGCGGATGCGGCGGTTTCGGCTCGACGGGAAGAAAGTAGTGTCGAACGCACCCTTAAAGAGGAAAGCTTTAAGGGTGCGTTATTATTTGCCGTTAGAGCAGTTATGCGCAAAATGAAAAAGTCAAACAATTTATGGGCTTTTTTTGCAAACCCTATTGACAAGCTCACTGCCCTCTGTTAAAATGGCAATGGACAAAGTCCTAATACGTTGATTTAAAAAAACAGTAAAAGAAGTAAGCTCGAAGGATAGTTTTTTGCGGCAGCTATCTGCTGAGCGGATGATTTCTCCGACACCCCCACTCAACGTAAATAAAAAATAAGGAGAATCGTATGAAAAAAGTAACTTCAAAACTGCTGGCTTGTTTTGTGTGTATTGCTATGGCGTTTGCGCTTGTATTCGCCGTTGCATGCGAAGCGACCGTTACGGGAATAACCGTAAGCTCGGCGGGTAACGTGACCGAAATAGAAGTCGGGCAGACGTTGCAGCTGACCGCAAGCGTTTTACCCGAAAACGCACCGCAAGGAGTGGACTGGACGTCGGGTAACACGGACAAGGCGACCGTAAATAATGCAGGGCTCGTTACGGCTAAGGCTGCGGGCAACGTAATTATTACGGCAAAAAGTACGGCAAATGCCGAAATTAAAAAA
>CATJZR010000058.1 GCA_949745625.1 uncultured Eubacteriales bacterium
GAGATATTGGGAGCAAAGTCCAGGGACGAGTATATAGAAGGAGAATGGTATGCATACATAGAATGTCTCGAAGTGATATTTTACTGGAAGAAGGCAAAGAAGTTCGGTTTAGACTATAACCCCGAAGCGCGGTACAACATAATATAAGGTTATCCGTTCGTACCGTCGCGAAGAATTAGGGAGTCGTAGACGAGTATGTTAAAGTTCTTACGAGAGGAGCAGGCCCTGGCAACGGAAATGCGTGATGTACGGATATTAACGGAGTGCAGGCCGTCGAAGGCAATTTCAATAAGCTTTGAAAATCCTAAGACATTCGGTTTTTCGTCGAGAGAAAAGCTTGCCTTGTATTTATCCAGCAACCCGAACACGGAAAAAAGCCCAATACCGCATCCGCCCTCGCGTGTGGTAATCTGTTCGATGCCGAGTTTGGCAAGCACTTTTTCGTCGAACCGGTTGCCGGTGTCGTAAATACGTATAACGGGGAAACTGTTGTGTGAAGTAAGCTCTAAACGTACCATGGGGTCGGGTAATTCGAGCGCGGCAATTCTGGCGTTGTCGCAAAGATAGGTAAGAATAGTATGTAAATCTTTTTTGTCTATTTCGGTATTGAAAAACCGGTTAATAGCGTCCTTGGTAATATCCGTTGATACCTTTAATCGGCTTTGTTCGGCAGCGATAAACAGGTTGAGTACAGGCATATCGATTTCTCTTACGCCGGTTTGTGGAACGTCTTGCAGACAGCACTTCCGGTTGGTAAGGTTCATCTCCTGCAAAACGTGGCTTAGAATATCCCACGCGGCACATGCGTCAGTGCAGGCGGTCTGCGCGGCGGCGCTTTCAACAAGCACGGCGCAGTCGGGTATCGCTTTATTGAGATAGTGAAAGAGCTTGGAAAAAACGGTGAGCTCTAAATCCTTTTGGGTAGATTTCAATTTCAGTTCGTTAAGAGACTCCTCTAATTCATCCAATTTCTTTTTGTCTTGCCTGTCGCGGTAGGTATAGTTAATATGCCTTCGCCACCAGATAATAAGCATCAGCCCGCATAGAGAAATAAATAGTATAGCAACCTTTAACATATATTGCTTGATATCCTCGGCGTAAAGCGTCATCATGGTAAAAATGCAAGCAATACTGAGATAGAGTAAAATATCGAAAGAGGCGTTTTGTGCTTCGGGGTCTAATCCGCTGCGCAGTCGTTTAATTCTGAACAGCAGGATAACGCATGCGATTTGTATAAACGAAACGCAAATCTGAACGAGTATGATATTCAAATTTTGATTCTCAACGAAGTAAAAAGCGGAAGCGATAGGGTAGACGGTTATCATGGCTAAATTGAATATAACAATGGCAATGCCAAGAGCAATCGAGCTAACCGTAACGGTAACGTAAAGGGGTTTTCTGAACCTGAAAAACAAAAATGCCGAGCCCAATAACAGGAAACCAATCGGCACGAGCAGCTTAACGAAAACCGCAATAAAGCTCAGAATAAAAGAGAGAGCAAAAAAAGCGGGCAAATCGAGCAGGTCCCGGACGCTCGGCTTTATGCGCAGCAGCTTAATAAAAGCGTAAGCCATGCAGGTGAAAATGGTAGTGTACTTAATTAAAGAAAGTATAAATTCGTTCAT
The DNA here is from genome assembly GCA_949745625.1 of uncultured Eubacteriales bacterium. Taxonomy (GTDB): domain Bacteria; phylum Bacillota; class Clostridia; order Christensenellales; family Borkfalkiaceae; genus Coproplasma. The sequence goes on from CATJZR010000058.1 coordinate 1,626, forward strand.
AGGCGTATTATATAACATTTTAAGAATAAATTCGCTAATATCTCCCAAAATTTAACAAGCATTTCTTTTTATACTCATAAGAAAAAAGGAGGAATGCTTACATAATGTGGAACTTTCTTAGAAATGTCTGGAACTGGTATAAAGTTTTATTCTTCATTTAAACGCTAATATAAAAGCGGATTGCATAAATGCAATCCGCTTTTATATTATTAATTAAATTTGTTTATCAGCTTTTGTTTGTAAAAGAATACGAATTCGGTGGTTGTAGGTACGTATTTGTTTTTGCTTAGTGGAGCGGTGTAGTAAGTAGTGAGGTTGTTAATATCCGAATTGTCCCAGGTCGAGCAAATAGCGTATTGCATAGCGTGAATAACGCTGCCTTCGCTTTTACCGAACTTTTCGCCAATTATCTTTCCCCAGCCCAGGTTCACGTTGTGCGCAGCCAAAATAGCCGCTTCGATTAAATATTCGTAGCCGATGTTCTTTATGCTTACGCCAAGCTTGTTAAACTCTTCTTGCAAGAACTCGCGCATTTGTTTTTCCAAGTCTGCTTTGGTAGGCGGTTCGGGCGGCTCTTCCGCGTGACCCAGAATGGCGGGCATAACCAAAAGCAGGTGGTTTATTACCGTTTTGGGCGAGTAGCCCGATTGCCATTTGGAAAACGTGTAATCTGCGCCTTTCAGTTTTACGGCGTCCAGCGTGGTTTTGCTTGGGTTCTTCGTGTTGACTATTATGTACGGGCGGCGGGGTAGAACGGTATTGCGTAGCTTGTCCAGAAGCACAAGTCCGTCTCCGACGCCGTCCTGCAGCTCTAAATCAAGAATTACGGCGTGCGGGTTATGGTTGAGTATAAATTCATAAGCTTTTTCAGAGCATTTCGACGTTCCCGCAAAGCTGAGCTTATCCGGATTAGCCTTGATTTCCGCTTCCAGAGCCGCGCTGTCGTTTTCATCGTCCTCTACTATCAGTACGTTAAGCTTGTTTGTCATTTGTGCTACCCTTTTTCTCTTATTATATTACTTTTTTTTCTTTACCGCAAGGTTTTCCGCAGTGTATCTCTTTTATTCGGTTTGTATAATGTCTGCATTTTGTCCAAGAGTATAGAGAATAAACGCATTATGAAATTACGGAGTCAGAGGAATTAATCAAAATGGCGACCACAACATATAGTGGTTAAGTAGAACAATAAAACACAATATATTGCGCTCCCAAACTATTTTCAAAA
>CATJZR010000059.1 GCA_949745625.1 uncultured Eubacteriales bacterium
CGATTTGACGGCGTTGCTCGATTTAATCAATCAGGCAATAGAGCAGGGCAAGGCGATAGCCGATGCCGAGGACGTAGCGTTTATTATCGATGCGTCTGCGGTTATCGACGGCACGCCCGCCAAAATTACGGGCAACGGCGAGATTATCTGGACGCAAAACGCAGTTAAAGCGGCGGTGTCGCTTTCGGTTGCGGTCGACGCGTACAATTTCGAAGTAAATTTCGTATACGACCAAGTGAACGACCCCTTTATAATTTTCACGCTTAACGAAGCGGGGGTAAGGGTACGACGCAGTGAAATCGATACGCTTGTAAACGCCTTCAAGGGTCTGCTCGGTAAAAACGCCGCAAGCGGCTACGCGCCGAACGTCGGCGGGTACACGCTCGAAGAGATACTTACAAACAACAACGTGAGAACGGTGCTCAACGCGCTTTTGCGCTTTGCAAACGAATTTATAGTCGAGCTTGATAAGACGACCGCGGAGCAGGCTATTTATAATCTCGTCGTTAAACACTGCGGCGGCGTTACAGTAACTCTCGGCGCGGACGGCTGTCTCTCTCTCGGAATCGCAAAGGCTGGGGTGTTCAACGCAACGGCTTCGGCGGAGGCCGGCAGCGGCGAAACTATTTCGTCGATATGCGGCGCGCTTTCCTCCGATAAATACACCTACTACGGAATATCGGAATTTTTGAGAATACTTTACAGCGACCTTTTCGACGAGCTTGAAAAAATTTCGCTTAAAGAGCTTCTCGGCGACAATCCCTATTGTGTAAAGCTTGCCCTTTCGGGTGCAAACAGCGGCATAGGCGCGCTTGAAGGCGTAAGCGTCAATGCGGAGCTTTACTACGACGAGGGACTTGTCGGCACTCGCCGCGCAACCAAGCTTATGTACGTTGCGCTGGATATGAACATAAACGGCACTGCGGTTATCGCAAACGTCGCGTACAGCGGACGCACTCTGTACGCAGAGCTGAACAAGGTCGGCGCGACTACCCTTACGGGAATAAGGTTCAAAACCGACGTAATGAACGTCTACGACGCTGCCGAGCAGCTTGTCAGATTGATTACCGACACAAATCTCGTTGAAATGTTCAACAAGCTTTCGGGCAAGGGTGCTTCGCTTGCGGATACCGAAAATATCGCGCTTTTCGCCTCGGTAACGGACGAAAACGGCGTTTCGGGGACTTCGACGCTAACCAAGCTTTTAGGCGGGTTGCTTACGCTAAACTTAGAGGAATCTTTCGTATTCGACAAGCAGAACGGCACTGCGGAAATCAACGTCGACGCCATAACGGAAGCTCTGTTCGGCGTAAAGATAGGCAAAATTTCAGCTTGCTTCGACGACGCGGCAAAGACGCTTAACGCAAGCTTAACCCGCGACGGTTTCGACGCGTGGCTGACGCTTGACGCGGCTCCCTGCGCTGGCAGAGCCGATGCAATCAATCCCGACGACTATATCGACATAGGTTTTATTTCAACTCTGCTTTCCGACCTTGCAAAGACGGTTACGGACGACAACAATCAGCTTTACAACCTATATACGTTTACGGGCTCTATTGCCGTGGACGTTAAGGATATTCCCGTACTCGGCAGCATAAATTTAAGATTTAACAACGCAACTCTTACGGCGGGCTTCGATGAGAACGACTCGTTCTATCTCACGCTTGCCGCGTCAATGCAGAAGACTTCGGTTATAGGTATGGCTTTAACCGAAAACAAGGATATTAGTATTACGTATTCTAACGGGCTTATAGTGCTCGGAAGGGATATAGGCACTGCCGACGAAGCTTACAAGGTTTTGACTATCGAGTTCTTTATGGACAATATGCTCGATAAGAACAATTCGCCCTTGAAGTGGCTGCTCGGCACAAACGGTACGGTTTGGGGAATTCTCGTCGACCAAATCGGTCTGAATATCGACAGCGGACTGACAAAGCCCAAAACATACGCTCTGTACGAGCAGCTTCAGCAGACCGAAAAGGAAGACAAGTTTAACCTTGCGGACTATATCGACGGGCTTATCGTAAGGACTGGCAACGGCGAACCCGTATCCGTCTACGGCAACGGCGCGCAGCTTGCAACCGAGAAGTTCGGTCTTTCCGCCGACGACAACCATTACGCGCTCGACCTCAACGCCAAAAAACTTACTGGCGGCACCGTTACGGCGCTTTGCGCGGTAATTTTAAGAAACGAAAACGGTTTAAGCGGCTTAAAGGCGTACGGTGAAATCGGCTCTATGGTAAACTTTTCACTCGATTTCGGTACCTATCTCGAAGGCGAGACCGAGTTGTACCGCGGAAAGGTTTACAGTCTCGAACAGGTCAGCGTTGACGAAGCGTCGTTCTATAACGACTTCGCCGAGGCGTCCGTAACGGAAGCGGACTTTGCAGAGGGCGAATACTTCACCTACGACGGCGAATATACGCTGGCGACCGCTTACGAGGAAGGCGTAACGTACTTTACAAGGGTAAATACCGCACATTATCTTCAAATTGACGGTAAGCCTGTGCTCGCCGACGTGTACGACGCAGACGCGACATACTACGTTTACGTGCAGAGTACCAGCGATAGAAAGCTCGGCGAAGCGGCAATGCCAAACTACCTCGCCCATGTAACCGAAAAATACGGCTTCGATATTAACCACGCTTTTACCAACGACAAGCCTCATACCGAATCTGTTTTCGGCTGTTTCAGCACTACCGGCGGCGTTTACGAATCTTCCGACGTGCTCGAAAAGATTTATTTAGACGTTTACGCAAGCGCGGACGCGACCGTTCCCGAAAGGACATTAGAGGTTCTCTACGGTTCTACGGTTAAGCTTATAAGGGACTTCCCCGAATTTGCGGACGACGACAAGACGCTTAAACTCACTTATATCGGCGCGGACGGCGAAATTCTGCCCGATTCGATAGTTATCGACGATGGTATCATTACTTATGTGGACGGCAAGGGCAGGGTAGCTATTTATAAGTCGAGCGAGACGGCGGTGGAGGTCGTGTTCGACTTCCTCGGTCTGGGCGGAATGAACGCGTTTTCCGCGGCGCTTGCATTTGGCGACGCTCTTCCCGAATACGGACTTAACGGTTATTCGTTCCTCGGTTGGTACAAGGATAAAGAGCATACGCTTCCCGCGCTCAAGGTCAACAGGGGCGACGTTGAAGACGGTAAAATTATCGTTTACGGTAAATACATAAAAGAGCTGTACGAGGCTGAAAACGGGGTCAACTATACGTTCGACAATAAGGTGAACGGTTACTTTGTCAGCGGTGTAAACGAAAAAATTACTGCGTACTACGGCAATGCGACTGCATGGCTCGAAATCGCGGACGAAATCAACGGCTATCCCGTTCTGTATATCGGCAGCAGCGCGTTTGCCAACGAATATGACGATACCGCTCATTCGCTCGTCAACGTGCTCGTGCCCGAAACGGTCGTTGCAGTTTACGACAGGGCTTTCCTGGACAACAAGGGATTGGCAAGCGTAGCCTTCTGCGCAGACAAGGTATTCTTCGGCGGCAGAGCCGACGCGGATGGCACCACTTCGGTATTCTACGGCTGCTATACCGACATATCGGGGAATGTCAACAATGCTTTTACCGTTTACTATAACGGCACGCAGAACAACCCGTTCACTCACGTATTGACGACTAACAATACGATTGACGGCGCATGGAACAGAATTTATTTCAATAAGCCGTTTATCGGCAGCGCCACTATTTATACTATGCTTACCAAATCGGGCGGCTGGTCTTACGTCAAGTTCGAAACCGAGATAATCGGTCTCGACGGCAATTCGGGCGTTCTTCCCGCCGAAGCCGATTTAAGCGCAATTATATTTGACGGTATACATTTTACCGCTTTCACGGACGCGGGCAGTCTCGCGAACGAGCTTGACGAGCTTCTCGTGCTTCAACTGGGTAAAAACGTGTACGACGTTACTGTAAGCGGCGCGCTTACCGTCGACGGAAAACGCCACGTTATTTGCGTAACCGTGACCGAGCACGAGGAAATAATCGCCGCCGCCGCGGACATCGAAGTATTCGTCAAGTTCGGCAATGCGCTCGACTTCACTCATACGGTAACGGGCGTAGAACCCGATGCAGCGCTTGCGGATATATATTCCGCGCTTGCCTTTGATGGTAAGGATAGTTACGCGTTTATCGGTTGGTACAGGGACGAAGCGCTTACGCTTCTTGCACCGAACAAAAATGACGGTACGGTTAAAAAGCTTTACGCAAAGGTGGTATTAAACAGCTTTACCGCCGCAAACGGAGCGGTATATACTTTCGTGCCGGTAAGCGGAAACGTACCTGCGCATTACGTCGTATCGGGTTTCGGCGCGGGTGCGGATGGCGTGGATTATACGCAAAGCGACGCTTGGCTGGTGCTTGAAAACGAGGTTTGCGGGTTCCCCGTAACGGAAATAGCCGCCGAAGCGTTTGCAAGGAAGAACATCAAAAATATCGTCGTTCCGTCAAACGTAAGGACGGTGGGAACGCGCGCGTTCCTCGACAACTACGGCATGCTCAACGCGGTATTCCTTGCGGATAGCGTAACCATGTCGGGCAGCGTCGGCAATAAGAACTTCCCTTTCTACGGGTGCTCGTCCGGTAACGGCACGAACACAACTTATCTCAACGTCTACTATAACAGCGTCGTTCCCTCAACCCAGTGGAACCATTTCAGGGACGGTGATAATTACATCGGCGTAGGCGGCGCGGGCGGTTCTGTGAACGGCGCGGGTAACTGGGGCTACGTTAAGTTTAACGTAAGCGGCTACGACTTTGCCGCAACCGACTTCGGATACTCGGACGGTCTAGTAGCTTCGCCCGTCAACGGCGTATATGTCAAAGCGGTGCAGACCGCGGTTATATCGGCGCTGAATGTAAACTCTGCTTACGACGGCGTGATTTACGGCTATACCGTTTCCGTATCAGACAGGCTCGAAAACGGCGTGCATGTAATATCGGTTGAAATTTCAGACAACTCTGCGAATGCGTGGCATAAGCTCACTCTCGACGGCAGCGAAATTCAGATAGAGAATACCGCCGAAATAGAAACGGTAAACGGCGAGTATTTCGTTAAACAGGGTGCGACGGTAACCGTCAGACCCGTCTCCGGCAGCGAGGGGCTTACAAGGTTGACTGTATATGCGGACGCAGATAAGGCTGTAACGCTTTACGACAGCGGCGTGCAGACGGTATGCGCAGGCCTTGCGTTCTCTATGCCGTCGCAGTTCGCGTTCGTCTCCGCGGAGCGTTCGCATTTGCCGATTACAGAGGTTACGCTAATAAGTGCGGTCAATGTCGACGGCTTCACCTATGACGACGGAATGTACGTAGGCGCGTTGACGGTAAACGAAGGAGAGGCGATTGAATTCACACCGTCGGCGGAGGGATATACCTTCCTCGGCTGGGCGTACGAAAACAGCTCTCATCTGCTTGAATTCGAAGCAACGGTACAGCACCGCGCGTATTACGCGGTATGGGCGCACGATAGAGCGGAGGTGGTTTCCGCGGCTTATGCAAACGGCGAATTTACAGCCGAAATAAATGCTGCCAATGCGGTTTCGGTGTATGGCTGGTATGCGTACAAGTCGGTAAACGACGTTGAAATTTTCGACGTTCCCGTTACACCTTCAACGCTTACAAACTCGACGACGGTCGTCTATCCGAGAATGATATTCGCCGTGTCCTATTCGCTGTCAAGCGGACTGTCGGGCACCAACAAATTCTGCGTCAATGCGGAAAACGTTGAAAACGAATCGTCGCCCGACGGCTCGTTCAGCGTGTTGGAGGGTACTGAATTGAAATACAGGTGGGCGGCTACGTCTACTTCCGAAATGGACGTAAATAAGGTTCTCGAGGTGGTATACACCGACGAAACCTCCGCAGAGAAAACTCTGTTTTTCAGAATTAAAAACAAGGCATGGTTTTTGGCGCAAGAGAAAACGGTTGATGTGACAATCAGCGGAGCGTTTACCAACAGCGACGTACCCGTAATAATAAACGAATTCGGCAGTCAGTCGGTTTACGGCAATAAGGCTTTCGAAATGCGGGCTTGATTTTAACCGCCGCGCGGAAATTCCGCGCGGCGGTTTATCTTTTAAAAATAGTCTATCGCCGTCGGTGACGGGCATACAATATTATATGAAACTTTTAGAACAGATTTTATCCGAGCTCGGCGCGGATACTCTCAAATCATTTTCAATCGTGCCAGAGTTCGGCGGGTATTTCAGAAGCATAAAGGGCGTTGCGGAATATTCATCGGAAAAGGTGGTTCTCGCTCTTAAAAAAAACAAGATAACCGTAGTGGGAGAGGGGCTTACGCTTGGAAAATATTTCGAGGAAGATTTGCTTATAAAGGGCAAAATAGCGGGTGTGCAAATTGACTGATATATCGAGAGTTACCGTAATTTCCACGGCAGAAGCGGCGCTTAAAAAGTTGAAAAACGCAAACGTGGGCGTTTATAACTGTAAAAAAGACGGCGCAAGGTTTATATTTTCAATAAAAGATAAAGACGTTAAAAAAGTTTTTGCAATTTTTTCCAAACCGTGTTATAATATTTCCGTAACTGGTAGCCGTCGCAAAAATCTGCTGACCCGCGCGGTAACGCGCGCCGGTTTGATAGCGGGAGCCGCCGCTTTCGTATGTATAGCCGCAATTTCCAACGCGTTCATTTTCAGGATAGAGGTAAGCGGCAGCGGCAGCTATCTTTCCGCCGACGTAAAGCGCATTATTTACGAGCAGGGCTTTTCCGAATTCAAGGCGTACCGCGGCTTCGACGCGCCTGCGGCGCAGGGTAAAATTCTCGCGTTGCCGTCGGTTACGTTCTGTAATATAGAAAAGCACGGTTCGGTGCTCAAAATCGACGTTCAGGTCGACGAGGAGCTGAACGATACCGCGCGACGCACCAATCTCGTTGCGGACAGGGGCGGCGTTGTCAAAAAAATAGTCGCGGTATGCGGCACGGCTGCGGTTGCGGAAAACGCGACGGTAAAGTCGGGCGATACTCTCATCTATGCGTATACGCTTGTCGGTGAAGAACGCGTCGAGTGCATCGCCGTGGGTTATGCCGAAATAGAGTGCAGGGGCAGCTACGAATATTCTGCACTCTCCGAAAGCGACGCAGCGCTTAAAGCCGCGTATTCCAAGGCAAACCTGTATGCCGACAATATAATAAACCGCACCCACACCGTATATAATACCGAGGACGGCGTGGTTTATAACATAGAATTTACTTATTTGCAAAAGCTTAGTATAAATATGGAATGAATATGTCAAACAATACCGTAAAAAAAGTCGAGGCGGGCAGTGTGGACAAGCTGCAACGAATTTTAGGCCCGTTCGACGAAAATCTTAATATAATAATGCGCAATCTCGGCGTAACTGTCCGCGTGGACGGACTGACATTCGTTATCGAGGGCGGGGAAGAGCGTGCGCTTTCAGCGGCTTCGGTAATAGAAAGCCTGCTTGCGCTTTCCGAAACGGGTGAAACCGTGGACAGAGGCAGGGTCGAATACTGTATCGAGCTTGCCGCCGACGGTAAGGCGGGCGACATTACCAAAATTTCCGCCGACACTATCGCGGTAACGTACCGCGGCAAGCCCATAAAGTGCAAGACCGTCGGACAGAAAAAGTACGTAGACAGCATAAAGCGCAATCCCGTAACCTTCGGTATCGGTCCGGCGGGCACGGGCAAAACCTATCTTGCCGTGTGTCTTGCGGTGCAGGCGCTCAAATCCAAGCAGGCGGAAAAAATCATACTCACGCGCCCCGCGGTCGAAGCGGGCGAAAAGCTGGGTTTTCTTCCCGGCGATTTGCAGACCAAGGTTGACCCCTACCTCAGACCGCTGTACGACGCGTTGCAGGAAATGCTCGGGCTGGAAAACTACACCAAGCTTTTAGAGCGCGGCTCTATTGAAATAGCCCCGCTTGCGTATATGCGCGGGCGCACGCTTTCGGGCGCGTTCGTAATTTTGGACGAGGCGCAGAACTCTACCCGCGAGCAAATGAAAATGTTTCTCACCCGCCTCGGCGACGGCAGCAAAATGGTCGTCACGGGCGACGTAACTCAGATAGATTTACCCAACGGCAAGTCAAGCGGGCTTGACCACGCCGCGCAGGTTTTAAAGGAAGTCGAAGGAATAGGCATAAATTACCTTACGGATAAGGACGTCGTCCGCAACCCTCTGGTTATGAAGATAGTGAGGGCTTACGAAAAGGACGGCAAAAGGAGGGAGCAAAGTGAATACGGTGACGAAGCTGACCCAAAAGGATGTAATTAAAAGCGTAACGGCGTTTCTGCTGGGCATAATAGGCATATATCTTTTAATGCTTTGTATGATTGCGATAAAGTTCGGAACGTCGGGCTTTACGGGCTATTTTGCAAGCCACAAGCAACAGCTCGTAACGGTTACGGTATCAATACCCATACTGTTCGTTATACTGTACACCTTCTTTTTCTTTGAAAACAAGAGTGTGCTTACTCGCGTAAGCAAGGTGTGCGAGCTGTTTCTGATTATATATCTTTCGCTTGTGCTTACGTTTATATTCAGCTATTACGTAAACCCTATGTCGCGCCCGCTCGTGTTCATATCGTTAATGTGCGTAACACTTTTTCGCCGCCGCGACGCGATTTTCATTAACTCGGTTTACGCTCTGATGATGTTGATTATCGATCGCTTTGCGGATTTGACAAACATCATGATTTACGAAAGCTACGCGTGCCTTCTTTGTACGTTCTGTACCGGTATAATTTCGGCGTTCGTGTTCACTACGGTAAAAAGTCGCTTTCAG